>JBEDEF010000160.1:0-2550 GCA_041175845.1 Verrucomicrobiota bacterium | reverse complement strand
AGGCAAGGGCGGAGTCGGGCCGCCGCCGGCGGGCGGGTGAGTTTTGGCGCGACGCCGGGCGGGCGGTCGCCCATTTTCCGGGCATGCCCCTCCGTCGCCTGTTCCTGCCGCTGTTCCTCCTGCCCCTGCTGGCTCCGGCCGCCGAACGCCTCGATCGCCACCAACTGCTGGTGCACCGGGGCCCCGACGGACGGCCGGCGCCCGTGCGCGACGCGGCCGACTGGGCGCGGCGCCGCGCGGAGATCGTCGCGGGAGCCATCGCCGTGATGGGGACCCTCCCGGGCGCGGACCGCCGCGTGCCCCTCGACGTTCGCGTGATCTCCGAGACGGACTGCGGCACCTATGTCCGCCGCGAGATCACCTACGTCGCGGAACCCGGCGGGACGGTGCCGGCGTACCTGCTGGTGCCCAAGGAGGTGCTCGCCGGTCGGGCCGTCCGACCCGGGGTCCTCGCGCTGATGCCCACCAATAATGCCGAGGGCAACCGCCCGGTGGTCGGCCTGGGCCGGCCGGACGCGAAGCCGGGCCGCAACTACGGCGAGGAGCTGGCCGCCCGCGGCTTCGTGGTCCTGGCCCCGCCTTACCCGCACCTTGGGGAGTACCGCCCCGACCTGAATGGCCTTGGCTACCAAAGCGGGACGATGAAGGCCATCTGGGACAACATTCGCGGCCTCGACGTCCTCGCGGCCACTCCGGGCGTCTCGCCCCGCGGCTTCGGCGCGGTGGGGCATTCGCTGGGCGGCCACAATTCGATCTACACCGCCCTGTTTGACGAACGCATCCGCGCCGTGGTTTCGAGCTGCGGCTTCGATTCGTTCCTCGACTATTATCAGGAGAAGCGGGACGTCGTCTGGCGGCCGGGCCAGGGCTGGACCCAGGAACGCTACATGCCGGCCCTGGCGGCCTACGCGGGCCGGTTGGAGGCCATCCCGTTCGATTTCCCGGAACTCATCGGCGCCCTCGCGCCCCGCGCCTTCCTCGCCATTGCCCCCACCGGGGACAGCAACTTCAAGTGGCGGAGCGTGGAGCGCATCATCGCGGCCGCGCGGCCGGTCTACACCCTGCTCGGTGCCCCGGCGAACCTCGACGTCGTGCATCCCGCCTGTGAGCACGATTTCCCGCCGGAGATGCGTGCCCGGGCCTATGCCTGGCTGGAACGCCACCTCGCGCCCTGACGCGTTCTTCGGCCGCTTTGACTTGCGCGGCCCGCCTCGCGCGATTGGTTGGCGGCGTCGGGGGTCCGGTCGGTTCCGGGCCCGCGTCTGCTGCGTTCGCTTCCAACCCCCTCCCGCGATGAACCTCCGCCTGCTGCCCGTCTTCCTCCTGTCCCTGTGCCCGTTGCTGCCGCTGGCCGGCCAGACGTCCGCGCCCAAGTCCGCGGACAAGGCGGCCAAGGCGCCCGCCAAGTCGGCCGCCGACCTTTCGTTCGAGGCCTTCAGCCGGGAGCGCAGCGCCGGGGGGCCGCGGGATCAGGCGCGCTTCCAGAAGGTCATCGCCGCGGGGATGGATTATGTGGCCAAGCACCCGACCCAATCCCGGGCGAACGAGGTCATCCTCGGCCTCGCGTTCTACGGCGGTGGCATCCCGAAGGAACAGGCGGCGCTGCAGACCTCGTACGTTTCCTTCCTCAAGCTCGAGCTCACCAACCTGCGCTACAAGGACGGCGTGTCCGACGCCACCAAGGCCGCCCTCGCCGCCCTCGATGCGTCCATCGCCGATTTCGAGGTCCGCACCGCCTTCAGCCGCGACAACCTGACCAATTTCCGCGACAAGCTCGATGCCTTGGACGAGACCCCCGGCACCGCGCGCTTCCAGGCGGACCGGGAGCGTTCCTACGGGCACGTCGTCACCCTCGGCAGCGCGCCGGCCCGCGGCGAGGAGCACTTCCGCCGCCTGCTCGCGCACAAGGAGAAGGCGGTGAAGGACATGGCCCGCGAGGAGCTGAATTTCTATGAGGCCCGCAAGGAGCCTTTTGCCCTCAAGTTCACCGGGCTCGACGGCGTCGAGACCGATCTGTCCCAACTGCGCGGCAAGGTTGTGGCCCTCTACTTCTGGAGCACCACCAGCAAAAGCTCCACCGATCGCTTCGGCGCCCTCAAGCAGGTGCATTCCGACTACCGCCGCCGCGGCTTTGAGGTGGTGACCGTGTGCCTCGACAAGGCCGAGGACCGCGCGAAGGTGGAGCAGTTCGTGAAGACGGCCCGCATCGCCTTCCCGGTGCATTTTGACGGCCAGGGGGCCCGCAACGCCTTCGCCCCCAAGTTCAACGTCACCGGTGCTCCGCGCCTGCTGGTGTTCGACCAGAAGGGGATGCTCCAGATGAACGTTCAGGGCAGTCCCGTCGGCCGCATCGTGGCGGACCTGCCGCAGAGCCAGTTGGAGCCGACGGTGCGGCGCCTGCTGGGCATCAAGTAAACCGCCCGGGCGCGCGTGCCGTCGCCGGATTTCCTCGCCCGTTTCGGCGGCCTCGGCCGGATCTTCGGCGCCGCCGCGCTGGACCGGCTGGCGGCCGCCCGCGTCGCGGGGGTCGGGGTGGGCGGCGGGGGCTCG
>JBEDEF010000159.1:0-3278 GCA_041175845.1 Verrucomicrobiota bacterium | reverse complement strand
AAGCTGCACAGGTCGTGCCAAAGCGTCGCTATTTCATTAGTAAATAATGGATAGGATGTTGGGAGTTATTCAGCTCGGGGGCGGATTCCCGCAGTGGGGAATTATTCCCATCGCAACCTTTTCGGCTAGGGGATGCTACCCAATCCCAACGGGAAGGATCCGATTCCGCTTTCAGTCGCGCTGCCGGGAATCCAGTAGCAGGGTCACGGGGCCGGCGTTCACCGCAGTGACCTCCATCTCCGCCCCAAAGCGTCCGGTCGCCACGGGTCGGCCGAGTTGTTCTGCGGCCAAGGCGCAAAAGCGCTCGTAGAGGGGCAGCGCGATCTCCGGACGGGCCGCCGGGTGGAAGGAGGGCCGGGTGCCTTTCCGCAGGCTGGCCAACAAGGTGAATTGGCTCACCACCAGCAACCCGCCGCCGTGCTCGACCAGACTACGGTCGAGGCGACCTGCATCATCCGCGAAGACCCGGAGGGCCAGGATCCGTCCGACCAGCCACCGCGCATCTTCCTCCGTATCCTCCGCCGCCACGCCCAGCAGGATCAGCAGGCCGGGACCGATGGCTCCGGTCTCTTCTCCGCCCGCGGTGACGCGCGCCGCGGAGACCCGTTGCAGCACGGCGCGCATGGGACGGTCCTCAGATCATCGGCCGGTGCGGCTCGGTCTCCGCCTCGTAATTGATCCCCGTCAGGCCGAACCCGAAAAGTTTCAGGAACTCGGATCGGTAGCCCGCGATGTCGGTTTCGCGGGCGAGATTCTCGGTGTTCACGCGGGGCCAGATCTCCCGCACCGCCCGTTGAACCTCGGGGCGCATCTCCCAGTCGTCGATCCGCACGCGCCCAGCCTCGTCAAAGCGCGGCGGCCGGTCGCCATAGAGCTCGGTCGCAAACAGGCGTTGGATCTGCTCGATGCAGCCCTCGTGGCTGCCGGCCGCTTTCATCACCTTGTAAAGAATGGCGATGTAGAGGGGCACGACCGGAATCGCGGAACTGGCTTGGGTGACAAGCGCCTTGTTGACGGAGACGAAGGCCCGGCCCCCGCCGTTCAACTTAAGCAGGGAATCGATGTTCCGCGCCGCCCGCTCGAGGTCGTTCTTGGCGAGCCCGATGGTCCCGTTTTTGTAAATTGCCCACGTGACTTCCGGCCCGATGTAGGAATAGGCCACCGACTGGGCACCGGGTGCGAGCAGGCCCGCCTCGGCAAGGGCGTTCATCCACAGTTCCCAATCCTCGCCGCCCATCACTGCCACGGTGTCCGCGATCTCCGCCTCCGTTGCCGGATCGATCGTCACCTCGCTGACGATGCCCTTGTCGGTATCCACGGTGCGATTGGTGTACGACTGCCCAACCGGCTTAAGGACTGAGCGGTGGACGACCCCAGTGCGGGGATGAGTGCGGCGGGGCGAAGCGAGGGAATACACGACCAGATCGACTTGGCCGAGCTCGGCGCGGATTGTGTCCAGCGTCTGGCGCTTGATCTCGTCCGAAAAGGCGTCGCCGTTCAGGTTGAAGGCCTTGAGCCCAGCCGCGCGGGCGGCGCGCGTGAAGGCGAGGGTGTTGTACCAGCCGGGAGTGGCGGGACGCCCCTCCTCAGAGGGACGCTCAAAGAAGACGCCCACGGTGGCGGCGCCGGAGCCGAAGGCCGCGGTGATGCGCGAGGCGAGGCCGTAGCCGGTGGAGGCGCCGATCACGAGGACCCGCTTGGGCCCCCGCGCCACGGGCGCCTGCGCCTTGACGTGGTCGATCCATTCCTGGACGTGCGCCGCGCAGCCCTCGGGGTGGGCGGTGACGCAGACGAAGCCGCGAACCTTGGGTCGGATGATCATGTGGCGGCATCCTCCGCGTTGGCCTGCACGTGAGGCAAGTGGGTTTTGCCGAAAGGAATTTGGTTGGCGTGTGAGGACCGGCAACGTTCGCTCTCAGGCATGTCCCTGCTTGCTGAATTGACTCCTGAAGTAGCCGCCGGCCGGGAATTGACGGCGGCCGAAGTGCAGCGGATCGCGGCCGCGCTCGCCGGCCCCGAAGAAACGGAGGCGGACAAAGGGGCGTTCCTCACCGCTTTGGCGCGACGCGGCGAGACGGCGCACGAGGTTGCTGCCTTCGCGGTAGCCTTCCGCGACCGGGCGCGCGATCCCGGCCTCAGCGAATGGTCGGGGCGGGCGATCGATATCGTCGGCACCGGAGGCGATCACTCGGGTGGATTCAATGTTTCCAGCGTGGTGGTGCTGGTGCTGGCGAGTGCAGGGGTGCCCGTAATCAAGCATGGGAATCGCGGCATCACCTCGCGTTGCGGCAGCGCCGACTTACTCGCGGGCTTAGGGGTGGACATCGAGGCCGGCGAGGAGCGCTTACGCGCCGCCCTCCGCGAGCTTGGCTTCGCCTTCCTTTTTGCCCCGGCTTATCATCCGGCGTTCCGCCTCATCGCCCCGGTTCGCCGCACCTTGGCGCAGCAGGGCCAGCGCACGGTGTTCAATATCCTCGGGCCCCTGATCAATCCGGGGCGCCCAGCCCACGCCCTCGTGGGCACGTTTTCCCCGGGATTGGTGCCGACTCTGGCCGGCGCGCTCGAGGCCTTGGGCACGCGCGCCGGGTTGGTCGTTCACGGTACCATTGAGCCGGGACGCGGCATCGACGAACTCACCACCGCCACGGAAAACCTGGTCCACGGCGTGGGCGCGCGGCGAGAGGTGGCGGGAACGTGGCGCGCGGGTGACTTTGGTCTCGAGCCGGCACCCTTCGCGGACCTCGCTGGAGGCGACCTCGCGGAAAATCTCGCCCGGGTGGAAAGCCTGCTGGAAGGCCGGGCCCCGCGGGGATTGGAGGACACGGTCGTCCTCAACGCCGCCACGGCCCTCTGGCTCACAGGTCGGGTAGATTCGGTGCGCGCTGGGCTCGCGCCGGCGAGGGACCTGCTGCGGGGTGGCGCGGTCAGGCGCAAGGTCGCGGCCGTCCGCGAGTTCTTTCGCGCGTGAGTCGGCGCTTCTTTGGCACCGATGGAGTCCGGGGGCCTTATGGGGGCCCTGTAATCAACGAGGCTTTTGCCTTCCGGCTCGGCTGGTCGGCCGCCGGCTGGGCCCATGCGGCCGGTTCGGACGGCGAAGTGCTGCTCGGTCGTGACACGCGGGCTTCCGGCCCCTCGCTCCTCGCTGCGGTCGCGGCCGGGGTCGCCGCCGCCGGCCTGCGTCCCCTTTCCCTCGGTATCTTGCCCACGCCGGCGGTCGCCCGCGCCGTCCGTAATCGCAGCTCCGGTCTGGGAGTCGTGCTGACGGCCTCCCATAATCC
>JBEDEF010000158.1:0-3206 GCA_041175845.1 Verrucomicrobiota bacterium | reverse complement strand
GCGTTCGGCCCGCCGGTGCAGTTGAGCGCCTTGGCGAAGATGCGGGCGGTCGAGGTCTTGCCCGTGCCGCGGGGCCCGACGAACAGGTACGCGTGGGCGATCCGCTGGCGGGAGATCGCGTTGCGCAGCGTGCGCACCACGTGGTCCTGCCCGACGACGTCGGCGAACGTGCGGGGGCGCCACTTGCGGGCGATGACCTGGTAGGCGGAGGACAAGCGCGAGGAGGTTGAGCGGCGGGGCCGCCGCGGCGCGAGTCGAAAGCGTCGCGCGGGGAAACGGGCGCCCCCCGCGGGGAAAAAAAGTGGCCAGGCACTCCACGGCACTGGGAGAACGTCGTCACCGTTGCTACCTTCCGGTCCTGGCGGAGTTCACGCGCCTGCCCATGCATGGCACCTGGCCAGTTCAGACGATGCGCAGGGGGCGGGGCGGCGCAACCCCCAAGTTGGCGCGGCGTCAGAGTACCTGCAGCTTGCGGCGGTAGAAGGCCACGACCTCGTCGGGATCGTCGGTGAAGAGGATGTAGTCGGTCATCCACGCCGGCGCGCGGCCCTGCTTGATCATCACCCGGAGCTGACGGCGCAGGTCCGCCCAGAATTCGGCGTTGAAGAAGACATAGGGCACGCGCGGGCGGATGCCGAGCTTGAGGTTGCAGAGCTCGATGCCGACTTCCTCGAGGGTGCCGACGCCGCCGACGTTGAAGACGCAAAAATCCGCCGCCTCGAACCACTTTTGCCGGAAGTGGCGGGAGTCTTCCTGAAAGGTGTTGAAGAAATCCACCCCCAACTCCGGGGGCTGTGCCTCCAGCTGGAGGAAGCACGCACCGGTGAGGGCGCCCTTGGCGCGCGCCTGCTCGGTGGCCAGGCGCATCACGCCACCGCCACCGCCCGTGAGTACGCCGAGGTTGTGGCCGATGAAACCGGTGACCTTGTCCACCAGGGCGGAGATGCGGCCGGCGTCGTCCGGGTCGAGATTCACCGCGGACCCGTAGAAGGCAAGGATGGTGGCCTCGTTGAAGCGGCGGGCGATCTCCTCGCGGACGAAGAAGCCGCGCTCTCGCTTGTAGGTGTGCACGTACAGGTCGCGCGTCGTCTCGTCGTACCAGTAGGTGTCGATGCCCAGCGACCGGAGGGTGTCGAGCCGCCCGTGGGCGTGGCTGGAGAAGAAGTAACCGTGGGTACGCGAGGCTTGGCGGAAGACGATGCGCCGCAGGCCCAGCTCGGGCAGGCGGGCGAAGAGCTCCACCTGTTCCATCAGGCCAGGGAAGTATTCCGTGACCAACGTGTCCGCGCCGGGCTCCGCCGCGTCGAGGGCTTGAATCATCGTGCGGTGGCCGAGGGAGCTCCGCTTCGACTCCAGTAGCCGGCGGACGTCCGCGCCGGCGCGCACCACCAGCGCGCGGTTGTCGACTGCCCCGGACTGGCCGCGCACGGACAGCCGGGTGCGGGGGCGCGCTTCATCGGCAACGCACGCGGGACAGTCATCCATCGCCTTGAACAGGCCGGCCGCGGTCGCGAGCAGGCGGGTGCGCTTGCGGGCGAGGGTCCGCACCTCCGGGTCCTCCACCTGCGGCGCGCGGAACACCTCCACCGAGACCAGCGGGTTTACCACGGGCTGCGCGCCGGGGTTGTAGATCTCGAGCATCACGTTGGTCCCGAAGGTCTTCACCGGGTCGAGCAAGACGGCGCTGGTGTGGATGCCGAAGTTGCCGGCGCCCTGGTTGAGCACGACGTAGTGCTCCTTCAGGTACATGGAACAACTGGTGAGGACGCCGGCACGGGGGGCGATGGTCAGCGGGGCGGCCTCGCGGCGCATCTGCACACGGTCAAGGAAGCCCCGGCCCAACACGCCGGAGACGACACGTTCGAGGTCGTCTCGCTGCAACTTGGGGCTGAGGGTGTAGACGACGTGGTGGGGCGTGAGGAAGACCCGGCCCTCGGAATCGATGCTGATCGTGTTGGGTAGCTTGAGCTGATTCGCCTTCAGCGCGTCCCAGATCTCCGCAGTGGTAAGCTTGGCCTCCACCGGCGCATGGTAGAGCCGCCCGGCGGGCGCGCCGACGCGCAGAAGCTTCTTCCAATAGGCGGCGTGGGGGAAGCTCGGGTCGTAGAGGAAGGCCTCGGCGTCGAGCTCGAGGCGCCCGCCCTCGATGCGGAGGGGGCCGGTGAGGGTCACCTCGAGTCCGATCCGGGCGAGCGAGCTGCGGAGGGAGAAGCGCAGGCGCGATAGCAGTGGACGCAAGGCCTCCAATTCAGCCGGGTGGCGCGGCCAGAAGGCCAGGGTCAGGCGCACCGCTCGCTCGTCCTTGTTCTTAACCGTGAGGATTTGGCCGTCGGGACTCGTCCAGAAATGCGCGGGATGCATCGGGGTTCGGGGTCGCACCGTGGGCCCAGCCGGGCGCTGAGACAAGCGGGGAGAACGGGATTGCCTTCGCCGGAGGCGGCTGGCACGCCTTCCCGCCTTCGCGGACCGCCTCGCGCGCCCGCGCCTCCTCCCACCCACCTCGAACCATGACGTTCTCGTCCCTCTCCCTTCTCAGCCTGGCCCTGCTCGGGGCCGGCTCCCTCGCTGCGCAGGAGGCCAAGGTCGCCCTTCCCGGGGCCGCCGCCCCGGCCGCCGCGGCCAAGCCCTCCTTCACCGACGCCCAGATCCTCGAGGAGTTCGGCTGGTTCATTGGCAAGCGCGTGGGCCTCGGCGAGCTCGAGTTCTCGAGCGAGGAGCTGGAGACGCTGATCAAGGGTTTCCGCTCGGCCGCCGCCGGTAAGGACTCCCCCTACGAACTCGAGAAGATCGGGCCCCTGATGGATGATTTCATGCAGAAGAAGCAGAACGCCTACACCGCGAAGCTGAAGACGAAGAATTCGGCGGTGAACGAGGCGTACTTCGCCAAGCTGCGCGAGAACAAGGCCGTGGTCGAGCTGCCCAGCGGCCTTCGTTACGAGATCACCCAGGCCGGCCCCGGCCCCGCGCCCAAGGCCACCGACACCGTCCGCGTCCACTACGTGGGCAAGCTGATCGACGGCGCGGAATTCGACAGCTCGATCAAGCGTGGTGAGCCGGCCGAGTTCCCCCTTGACCAGGTCATCCCCGGCTGGACCGAGGGCATCCAGAAGATGAACAAGGGGGGTAAGATCCGACTCCACGTGCCCCCCCACCTCGGCTACGGGGACGACGGCCGCCCCGGCATCCCGCCGAGCTCGACCCTCGTC
>JBEDEF010000157.1:0-2702 GCA_041175845.1 Verrucomicrobiota bacterium | reverse complement strand
GGTGATGATCATGGGGAGCGGGCGCCCGCGGGGCGCGGATAACCGGAGGCGGCGTAGACGCGGGAGACGATCTCCAGCGTGCGGATGCCGGCGGCCAGCCCGGGGTCCGGCTCGCGGCCCAGCCGCAGGTCGTCGAGGAAGGCCTGGGTCTCCGCCGCCCAGGAGTCGTCGCCGCGCGGGTATTCCCAGATGGTGGTCTCCGGAGGGCCCATCTCCGGGAGCATCCGGTAGATGGCCAGCCGCTCGACGCCGTAGCTGCCGCCGAGGCCGTCGAGCGCGAGTTTCCCGTCCCGGCCGTAGATCTCGAGGGAGAAGAGGTTCTTCCACTCGGTGCAGCTGACGTGCAGCCAGGCGGTCTGGCCGGCCGCGGTGCGCAGCGAGAGGAACGCGTTGTCGTCCACCGGCATGTCCCAGAAGTAGGTCGCGGCGTGGCCCTCCACGGTGGGGAACTCCCCCAGGAACCAGCCGGCGAGGTCGATCAGGTGCACGCCCTGGTCGATGAGCTCACCGCCGCCCGACTGCGCGGGATCTGCCCGCCACTCGCGGTCGTACCCGCGGCGCCCGCCGTGCCCGTAACGTCCGCGCAAAAAGAGGAGCGGACCCAACGCGCCGGCGTCGATCAGGGTCCGCGCCTGGCGCAGGCCGGGATGGAAGCGGTGGTTGTAGCCGATCCGTACGCGGGCGCCCGTCCGGGCCGCGACCGCCTGGATCTCCCGGAGTTGGTCCGCGTGCAGCGCCCCTGGCTTCTCCACCAGCACGTGCCGGCCGCCGCGGACTGCCTCGAGGGTGAGGGGCGCGAGGGCGGCGTTCAGGGTGGCGATGATCACCACGCGGACCCGGGGATCCGCGAAGACCCGGGCCGCGTCCGTCACCGGCGTGCAGCCGGGCGCGAGGCGGGCGAGGTCGGCGGCGCGGGCGGCGTCGAGGTCGCACGCGTACAGCACCGGGGCGCGGCCCGCGAGGGCGGCCAGCCGCTTCCGCCCGATGAGGCCGCAGCCGATGATGGCGCAGGGAAAATCGGCGGCGGGAGTGTTCACGGTGCGCGCAAGGCGAAGGCAAGGGCGGGGGCGACGCAAGTGGGCTTTTGCGGCCAAGGGTCCGCGGGTTGGGTGTTGCCTGCGGCGCGCGACGCCGGTGGCTTCAGGAGATGTCGCCGTCGTCCGTCCCGCCCCCGGGCTTCCCGTTCCGGCTGCTCCGCTTCCTCGTGGTCGGAGGCGGTTCCGCCGCGCTCCAGCTGGGGATGCTGGCCTGGCTCGAGGGGCGCCTCGCCCCGGTCGCGGCGTTCACCGTTTCCTATGTCGTCTCGACCCTCGCGCACTACCTCGCCAACCGCTTCTGGGCGCTGCCGAGCGCTCGCCGGGACACCGGCCGCCAGGCGCTCGAGTACGTGGGCGCGGTTGGTCTCAGCTACGCGATCAACCTCGGGGCTTTCCAGCTCGCCCACCGCGGCCTCGGGCTCGGGGTCTTCTGGGCCGCCTTCTGGGCGATTCCGCCCGCGACGGCGGTCGTGTTCCTCGTGCTGAACTACCGCGTCTTCCGCTCCGCCTGAGGCTGGCCCGCGGTCAGCCGCGGCGGATCTCAGAGCCCTGGAAACGGATTTGGATGCGGTAGACCTTCTTGGTGCGGCAGCGGATCTGGCCTGTCTTCAGGTCAACCTGCTCGGGTACCTCGATCCGGTGGATGTCGACCACCGCGTGGTAGCCCCGCTCCGAAAAGACGTCGATCAGGATGGCCAGCGCGAGGGGATCCTCGAGCACGGCCTCCTCGGTGTTGATCTGGGCGACGCCCGAGATCGCGTGGCGGAGCACGATCGGGATGATCTTCTTCTCGGTGAAGGCGACCACTCGGGCGAACAGGTCCGGGTGTTCGAACTCATACGCGTCCAGCCGCTTCACCAGCTCTTGCCGTGCGTGGATGATCAGTTGGCTCGCGACGGGGATGCCGCGCAGACGGTCGAAGGTCCGCGGGTCGAGCTCGAGGGTGCTCTGGTATTCGAGCTCCCGCAGGATGTTCTGCTCGACCTCCTCCACCGGGCCCTGCGCGTTGATGAAGTGGTAGTGGAAGGTCTCGCGCAGGGACTGGAGCGCGTCCCACGTCTGTTCCTTGAAGACCCGGTAGCGGCGCCGGGCGAGGGCCTCGTCGTGGTCGGTCGGCCGGTCCTCGAGGAGTTCGCCGATGCCGGTGCGGGCCACCTCCTCGTTGTGGATGCGGGTCTCGCGGCCCCGTTTCAGCTGGCGGGCGACCGCTTCGCGCTCGTCCACGAACAGCACCATGATGTGGATGGTCGGCTGGCGGAAGTGGATCCCCAGGGGCGTGGCGTAGAACTCCCGCCGCAGTTCCTGCATCTTGTCGACCAGCAGCTTGAGGCACTCGACCTGAACCTTCGTGCGGGGGAACCCGTCGAGGATGACGCCGTCGCGGTATTCCGGCTTGAGCAGCTCGCGCAGGATCAGGCCCACCACCTCGCGGTCGCCGACCATGTTGCCCGCGTTCTTCAGGGCCCGGGCCTCCGGGGAATCGAGCAGCGCGCTCACCACAATTGGGGCGCAGGTGAGCATCCGGGTCTGCTTGATGAAGTCCGTGTTGGTGCCCTTGCCGGCGCCCGGGGCGCCCCCCAGCAAAATAATTTCCTTAGGAAAGCGCAGCGCGGATCGGCCGAAACTCGCCTCCAGCTCCTGCCAGACGGACGAGAAGATCAGGGA
>JBEDEF010000156.1:0-5349 GCA_041175845.1 Verrucomicrobiota bacterium | reverse complement strand
AAATAAAAAGGACGGGTCCCGCGGGTGCGGAACCCGTCCTTCAGCGGGTGAGGGAAACCGGGGTGGCCCCGGGAACGCCTCAGGCGGTCTTGGCCACGGAGGCCTTGGCCTTGAGGGCCTCCTGCGCTTGGCGGACCAGGGCGTTGAAGGCGACCTCGTCGCGGATCGCCAGGTCGCTGAGGACCTTGCGGTCGAGGCCGATGTTGGCGGCCTTGAGCCCCTCGATGAAGCGGCTGTAGCTGATGCCGGCGTTGCGGCAGGCGGCGTTGAGGCGTACGATCCAGAGACCGCGGAAGTCGCCCTTCTTCTTGCGCCGGGCGGCGTAGGCGTATTGCCAGGCGTGCTGGACCGCTTCCTTCGCGTAGCGGAACAGCTTCGACTTGTTGCCGAAGTAGCCCTTGGCGTACTTCAGCACTTTCTTGCGCCGCTTCCGCGACGCGGGACCATTTGTTGCACGAGCCATGTTGGTGGATTCCTTTTAGTTAGGCGCCCGGAGGTCGGCTGGGGAAATCACCCCCGGGTGCGGTTGATGGGATGGGTGACGATCCGTTCAAAGACCGAACGGAAGGGCGCGCAGGAGCGCCTCGGCGTGGCCCTTGGCCACCAGCTTGTCTCGCGTGGCACGACGCTTCTGCTTCGTGCTCTTCGAGCCAAGCAAGTGACGGAAGCCAGGCGTGCGGCGCACGAGTTTGCCGCGGGCGGTGAGTTTGAACCGCTTGGCGATAGACTTCTTGGTCTTTTGCATGGAAAGCGGTCAAACACAGGGAGTCGCCCCGCGTTTGGCAAGGCTTTTGTCCGCAGTTAGAAGCCTCGGGCCGCGTTCGTCCGTCGCGGATCAGCCAACCCGCGCAGCGTACCGTCCCCGAGCACCTCGATCGCGTTGACCCCCCCGAAATGACGGCCGGTACCAGCCGGCTCACGGAGGACGACCTTCCAGCCGAGCGCGCGGAGGCGTTCCGCGACGGCTTCTGGCAAGGAGGCCTCGGCCTCGACTTGATCCGGCCCGGCTCCCTCGGCGGCTTGAAAATGGAAGCGAGTGTCCGCGATCGCTGCCTCGAGCGGCCGCCCGACGAGGATATGATCCGCCAGCACCTGGAGTAGCCCGGTGGGGATCCGGGCGGACCCCGGCAAACCCAAGGCAAATGCGACGCGTCCGTCTCGGACGACAATCGTCGGACCGATGGTGCTGCGCGAGCGGCGGCCCGGGGCGATGTAGTTGGGGCTGCGCGGGTCCGTGGTCGCAAAGTTGCTCATCGAGTTGTTCATGACCACGCCAGTGCCGGGGGGAACCACCCCGGCACCAAAGTGAAGGCTTTGGGACTGGGTCGCGCAGACCAAATTGCCCTCTCGGTCAGCGACGATGAAGTGCGTGGTCGCGGCTTGGGCGCTTTCGGCGAACGGAAAATCTTCCCGGAGGACGGGAGCCCAGGCCACCTTGCGGGCGGGCTTGACAGGAGCGGGCTGAGCGCGATTCCGCAGGCCCTCGATCGCGTCCGGCGCGAGCAAACGCTCCACTTGAAATCGGGACGAGGGCACGTCGCCGACGGTGCGGAGGACGTCGGGCAGTGCGACGCGCCAAAGGCGGCCGAGCGTGTCGATATTCTCGGCAGAGCGCAAAGGGGCGGGGGCCAATCCGCCGGCCTCGAGAGCCTTCAGAATCGGTAGGAAGAGAGCGGCGCCGCTGGTGGGCGGCGGACCTGCAAACAGCGTGTAGCCACGAATATTTAGCGAAAGGGGCTCGACCAGGCGGGCCTCATAACCGGCCAGGTCCTCCGCGGTCAGCCATCCGCCGCCGGCCTGAGCCGCACGAACCAAGGCATCAGCGACGCTTCCCCGATAAAATCCGTCACGTCCGTCGCGCGCCAGCCGTTCCATTGTGCGAGCCAGATCCTCGTTCGGGAGACGGCTGCCGACGGCGGGCAGCTGTCCTCCGGGGAGGTAAAGTCGGGCGATTTCCGCATCGCCCCGGCGCAGCTTCCGCTCCTGCTCCTGAAACTGTTCGCGGGACTTGGGTAAGACCTCGAAGCCGCTGCGGGCGAGGCGGATCGCGGGATTAACAGTCGCGGCCCAAGGTAAACGGCCCCAGCGTTGATGGGCGGCCCAGAGACCCGCGGCGAGCCCGGGCACGCAGACTTCCGCGTAGCCGTAGCTCCGGGTGGCAGCGGGACGATTGAGATAAGCAGCGACGTTGACCGAACCGGCGGCATCCATCGCGTCGATCGCATAGGTGCGACCGCTGCGCGCCTCGTAGTAGAGAAACATCAGTTTACCGCCGAGGCCCGAGCCGTAGGGCTCGGCCACGCCGACGGCCAGGGAGGTGGCCACCGCCGCGTCGATCGCGTTGCCGCCGTTGCGCAGCACTTCCAATCCGGCAGCCGCGGCCTCGGGATGCCCAGCCACCACCATGCCCCCGCGGCCCTCGACGGGGGTGACCAACACGGGAAGCGTGGCCGAAAGGCGCACAAAGCCCAGGACCAGCAACAACAGGGCGAACGGCAGAAGGGGTCGCATCGGACCGATCTAGGCGCTGCAGGGTGTCGTAATCGAGCGCGGATTCAGCGGCTGCCGTCCGCGGGCTGGAAGCGGGTCAGCACTTCCCCGAGTAGGTACAATGAGCCGGTGACCACGACGATCCCGTGGGGCGCTCCCGCAGTGCAGCGGCCGGGCGCTGGGAAGAGTGTATCGACGCGTCCCGCGCGGACTGGACCGGTGAAGGAGGCGGGAATGAGGGCGCGCAATTCCGCGACGGAGCAGGCTCGTGGCTGGTCGGGCGGCACCAGCACGATTTCCTCCGCGTACGCTGCGATCGCGGCGAGCAGCGGCCGAGCACGAGCCATCCCTAAAATTCCCGTGATGACCAGCGGGCGTTGACCCGTCTCAGCGACCAGGCGAGCCAGATTGGAGGACAGCACCGCGGCTCCTTCGGGATTGTGCGAAGAGTCGAGGATAAGCAGCCGGTCGCCGGCGCGCGTGCGCTGCCATCGGCCGGGCCAATCCACCGCGGCTAAACCCGCCCGGATGATAGCGGGCGTAATGCGCCAGCCGGGATCGAGTGCCTCGGCGGCAAGCGTGGCGGTTGCTGCATTCCAGCGTTGGTAATCACCCTCGAGGCTCGTTCGCGGGTAAGCCGCAAGGTCCTCCCCAAAGACCCGGCGCACCCAGCGCACGGGAGCTCCGCGCTCCGCGGCGAGCCGCGCGATCACTTCCTCGGCCTCGGGTGGCACCCGGCCGACAACCAGAGGCCGGCCAGCTTTAATGATGCCAGCCTTTTCCGCCGCAATCTTGGCGAGGGTGTCGCCGAGAATCTCGCAGTGATCCAGAGCAATAGAGGTGATCACGGCGACCTCGGGTGTGACGACCGTGGTCGCGTCGAGCCTGCCACCGAGGCCTACCTCGATGACGGAGATATCGCAGGCCTTTCGCGCGAACTGCAGGAAGGCGATCGCGGTCATCAGCTCGAAGAATGCCGGTGCGTCCCCCGCATCTTTTGCCCCGAGCCGGGCGGCGATCGGTTGCAATTCGGCGACATACGCAACGATTTCCTCCTCGGTCAAAGGATGTCGATCTACCTGCACCCTCTCTCCAAGGTGCACGAGGTGCGGCGAGGTGTAGAGTCCGGTGCGCCAGCCAGCCGCCCGCAGGATCGCGTCGAGCATCGCGGAGACCGAGCCCTTGCCGTTCGTTCCGGCGACGTGCAGACAGGGCACAATCCGCTCCGGACGACCGAGCGCGGCGGCGAGCAGCCGCATGCGGTCGATCCCGAAGCGGGGACCCTCGGCCCGCCGGGCGATGAGGCGGGCGGCGACCTCGGCGTAGCCTTGGCTCACCGCGCCGTCAGCCGCCGGCGCGTGTGCAGGGCCGTCAGCAGCGAGTGAAGGCGGCCGCGCAGCTCAAGGCGGGGCACGATCTGGTCGATCAGGCCGTGCTTCAGGAGAAACTCGGCCGTCTGGAAGCCGGCGGGCAGGGTCTGCTTGGTGGTATCCTTGATCACCCGCGCCCCCGCGAAGCCGATCAGCGCCCCAGGTTCGGCGAGGATGACGTCCCCAAGCGTGGCGAAGCTGGCAGTGACGCCGCCCATCGTCGGATGGGTCAGCACGGAGATGAAGGGCAAGCCGGCTTCCGCGAGCCGGCCGAGGGCCGCGCTGGTCTTGGCCATCTGCATCAGGGAGTAGATACCTTCCTGCATCCGGGCGCCACCGGAGGCGCTGAAGATGATGCACGGCAGGCCGCGGGTTCGCGCGAGCTCGATCGTCCGGGTGATTTTCTCCCCCGCCGCCGCACCCATCGCGCCGCCGCAGAACCGGAAATCCATCACGGCCACCGCAACCTCCAGCCCGTGAATCCGGCCCGTGCCGTTGATCACGGCCTCGGTCAGTCCGCTCTCTTTCTCGTAGCGCCGGATGCGGACCGGATAGGGCTGCGAGTCGACGAACTTCAGGGGGTCACTCGACCGGATGGCGGCGTCAGACTCGACGAACGTGTCCGGATCGAAGAGGTTGGCGATGCGGGCGCGAGCCCCGAGGGGGAAGTGATGGCCGCTTTTCGGCGATACCATCTGATTATCCTCCAACTCCTTGTTGAAGAGGATGTCGCCCGAGCTCGGGTCCTTGGTGTACAGGCCCTTCGGGATGTCCTTCTTCCGGACCTTCCGCACGGTGTACGTCGGCTTGTCGAAGTGCATAGTCAGGGGGTTCAGCCGTGAGCGAGGGTGGCTACGTCTACGTGGTCCGCGCCGGCGGCCCGGAGAACGCGGGCGCAGGCGTTGACCGTGGAACCGGTGGTGAAGACGTCGTCGACCAGGACATATCGGGACACGGAACGTAGCGGGGCCCCCGGGGCGAGTGCAAAGGCATTCTGCAGGTTGGCCAGCCGCCGCTCGCGGTCGAACGCGGTCTGCGTGGGCGTGTCCAGGTGCCGTTCGAGCAGCGGGGCGACCGAGGTTTCCCCGCCCGCCTCCCGGGCGAGTTCGGCAGCCAGGAGGGCGGACTGGTTGTACCCCCGCTCACGCCGCTTGCGCGGATGGAGGGGCACCGGGACCAGCCGCGCACCGCGCACGTGGGCCAGCAGGTCCGATGCCCCCCTGAAGAGGGCGGCGCAATCGGCCAGAAGATGCAGCCCATGGTGGTATTTGAGGCCGATCACCAGCGAGCGCACAGGCCCCGAGAGCAGGCTCGCGGTACGCGCCTCCCCGTAGGCCGGAGCGAGACCGGCGCAGCGGGGGCATTCGCGCTCACCCGAGACGACGCCGTGGAAAGGGTGGCCGCAACCCGAGCAGTGAGGTGGGCGCACCCACGCCACCGCCGCCTGGCAAGGCAGGCAGAGATGACGGAAACCGGACGGCATCTCTGC
>JBEDEF010000155.1:0-3547 GCA_041175845.1 Verrucomicrobiota bacterium | reverse complement strand
GTTCATCGGGGCGGGGCGAGGCAACCGGGGCGGCGGGCGGGCGGCAAGACGGATGGGAAGATCGGAGGCGCGCTTGGCAGGGCTAACAAAAACCGCCGGCACCCGGGGGTGACGGCGGTGGATCCGGCGGGCGCGGGCCCGCGGCTAAAGTTCGAAGGCGACGCTTAGGATGAACTGTCGCGGGTCCATGATGCGGTAGGTCGCGGCGCGGCCGTCGAAGAAGGCCTGCGTCTTCTGGAGTCCGCCCCCGCTTTCCTGCGCGTTCTTCACGTTGAACTGGACGTTCGCCCGGATCCGGTCGCGGAGCAGCCGCAGCCGGTAGCTGGCGAACAGGTCGACGTAGACCTGCTCCGGCGAGTAGATCGGCCGGTTCGGATCGAGCTGGAGAATTTTGTTCTGCGGCAGGGTGAGGTCCATGCCCGTCGTGTAGCCGAGGCCGTAGAAGCCGATCGAGCCCTTGCTCTCGTAGCGGAGCGAGCCGCCCACGCTCAGGTTGCGGAGGATGCGGTGCTCGGTGAGGCCGGCGAGCTGGTAGCGCGTGTTGAACTTCGCGGAGTACTTGCGGATCTGGGGCCGGGGCCGGCCGATCAGGGCGCGGAAGACGGCCATCGGCGCGTCAACGTTCACCGCGAAGTTGTCGGCTGGCGACTGGGTGCCGTTGTAGCCGGCCA
This sequence comes from Verrucomicrobiota bacterium, assembly GCA_041175845.1. Taxonomy (GTDB): domain Bacteria; phylum Verrucomicrobiota; class Verrucomicrobiia; order Opitutales; family Opitutaceae; genus ER46. The sequence continues at coordinate 2,876 of JBEDEF010000155.1, read as the reverse complement.
CCGTGCTGAAGGGCGCGCCCTTGATGTGCCACCAGAGCAGGTGCCCGGTCGGGCCGACGGGGAGGTTCACCGGGCCGGTCGCGTAGGGAGTGGTGACGCCGTCGATCGTCTGCGTCGTGCGGGTGAAGCGGGGATCCTCGAGCGAGGTCCACACGGGCATCCGCGCCGCGATGTACTGGTCCACCGCGGCGCCGGCCGCCGTGTTGATGGATTCCGTTTGGGTGAGCGATCCGCTGATCGTCCAGTGGCGGCTGGCGTTGTAGTAGACCTCCATCTCGTGGCCCTTGGAGCGCGCGTCGTTGACGGCGGCGTAGGTGGCGGCGGTGGCGATCGCCTGGAGTCCCTCGTACTGCGCGGTCGGCATCTGGATCGCTCCGGCGACCTGCGCGTTGGTGGCGGTGCCGCCGGTGCCGAGGCCGCTCAGCCAAGCGGTGGACTGCCGGCGCAGGTTGTAGGAGTCGTTCGCGACGAAGCCCTCGTAGCGCAGGATGCGCTGGGCCATCGTGGAGATGTCGCCATTGCGTAGGTCGAGCTGCTTGGTGTCGAAGCGCGTGTAGCGGATCGACAGCCGGCCCTCCAGCAGGGTGAGCCAGAAGCCGACGTCCTTACTCTTGCCGCTCTGGTTGGGCAGCGGCTTGAGGAACAGGTCGTAGGCGGGCCCTTGCGCGATGAAGTTATCCGAGAGGTTGTAGGTGAGGCTGAGGCCGCTGACGGCCTCGGCGAGGAACCGGCCCACGCCGGTGCGGCCCTCGGTCCGGAAGGCCGCGAGGTCGCGGAACGGCCGCGCCACGACCGACGCCGTCTGGGTCTTTCCCTCCGCGACGCGCCACGGGCCGACCCAGCCGCTGGAGGCGGCGAAGTCGTACTCCCGGAGGTCCGGGGTGAGCAGGGCGAGCGGGGAATTGCGGACGCTCACCTGGTCCTCGCGTAGGCCGAAGGTGCCGACCAGCTTGCCGGTGAGGAAGGTACTTTGCAGCACGCCGCCGGAGGTCTTCACCACCGAGTTGAGGTTGTTGAGGCCGCCGCCCTGGCCGGGCGTGAAGCCGACGGCGGACACGTCCCGGATCATCGCGTTCGACGCCGGGCCCCAGACGAACGGCAGGCTGACCCCCTCCGGGAACAGGCTGGGCGCGTACTGGATGCCGGCCCCCGGGGTGCTGCCGACGTAGTACTGCTCATTGAGCCGGCCGTAGTTGCTGGGCACGATCGCGGTGCCGTTAATCAGGTAACGGGGATCGGTGTTCGACACCGTCTGCAGCGCGAGCGGCGTGCCGGCGTACTTCTGCTGCCAGCCCTTGTCCTTGCCCAAGGCGGTGTGCCGGTAGGTCCAGTTGTAGTTCTTCTGGTCCTTGTACTCATAGTAGCCGAGGAGCTGCTGGGTCCCGAGCCACTTGCTCCAGCCCTTGTCCTGGGAGAAATCGAGCCGGTAGACGGTCTGGGCGCGCGTGGTGTCCCATTCGAGGGGCTTGCTGCGCAGGAAGGGTTCGCTGCTCCGCAGGTAGGGCCGGCCGAAGTAGGGGTTGGGGGTGCCGTCGAGAAAGACCTGGTTCACGTCGACCTGGAGCTGGCCGACGTTGCTGTTCACGCTGGCGGGCCCCATCGGCTGGTTTTCCAGGCGCTTCGCCTGCTCGCGCATGAAGGTGACCTGCGCCGCAAGGGTGTGTTTGGGCGTGGTGAGGACCATCTGGTCGAGCTGGACCATGAAGGTGTCCACGTCGTCCCAGGCCTTGCCGTTGCCCGCGAGGTTGATGCTCGTCCAGTCGTAGATCGACCGGTCGTTGATCGGGCGGGCGACCGCGTTGTACAGCGGCTGCTGGGCGGCGGTGTAGGTTTCCGCCGGGCCCATCGTGAGCAGGCCGATGCCCGCGGCCGAGGACGCGAAGGGATCGGTCACGGAGAACGTGTTGCCCACCGGGGTGGCGGGGTTGGCGGTGTAGCGCGCCATCGTCCAGTAGGGGGCCTCGCCGGGAGCGCCGATGAGGAAGGGCGAGCGGCTCTCCGCGCCCCCGGTGAAGAAGCTCGGGTTGGCGGTGTAAGGGGTAGTGCTGCCGGGGACGTTGCCGTTGCCCAGCACGGTGCCGTTGGCGAGGGTGACGAGGCGGGTGACGGGATTCCAGGCGGGCTTTCCGGCCCGGATCCAGTCCGTGTAATAGTCGCGGGGGGTGGTGAAGTTCGGCCGGTTCGAGGCGTTGCGGTAATTGTACCACGAGGCGGCCAAGGTGGTGTTGCGGAACGGCTGCGCCTTCACCTGGAAGCTGAGGCGGCGGGCGTCCTCGCCGGACGGCTTGCGCTGGAAGGCGGTGTGCTGGTTGGCGTAGCTGGCGCGGACGGCGAGTTTGCCGTTGAGCAGCTGCCGGTTCAGGTCGAGGGCGGTGCGCCAGCCGCCGTAGCTGTCGGCCCGGAATTCCAAGCGCGTGAAGGCGCGCGAGAGGTTCGCGGTGGCGGGGACCTGGTTGACCGTGCCGGAGGCGTTGCCCAGGCCGAAGATGTTGGCGTTCGGGCCGCGGCTGAGTTCCAGCGAATCCATCCAGAGCGGGTCCACCGGCACCCGCCCGGAGGTCTGGATGTTGTTGAAGGCGATGTTCGCGTTGCCGATGCCGCGCACGCGGTTCGCGTTGTTCGGATTGAGGCTCACCTGGTCGACCACGGCGCCGGTGCGGTCGGTGTCGAACTGGGAGTACGAGTTGGTGCCCTCGGTGCTCGCGAGGTAGTCGAACACGTCGTTGAGATCGAGCATCGCGAAGTCCTGCATCTGCTCCTTGGTCATCACGGTGATGGACTGACCCAGGTCCTCGATCTTCGAGTTCAGGCGGGTGCCGGACATCGTGTTGGACTGGAAGTAGCCCCGGGCCTCCGAGACGACGGTGAACGGGCTG
>JBEDEF010000154.1:0-3093 GCA_041175845.1 Verrucomicrobiota bacterium | reverse complement strand
GGCTTTCGCGTCGCCCACGGCAGGACGAGGGAGGCGCCGAGGAGGAGCGCGAGGCCCGGGGCGGTCTCCCACGGCACGCCCCCGCGCGCCCAGCCCGCGAGGAGCGACTGCGCGAGCAGGTCCCCGCTCACCAGGCCGACGTAGCCAACCAGCAGCAGTTGATGCGGCAGCTTCCAGCGGCGCCGCCAGCTTGAGGGCCCATACGCCTGCAGCGCCGCGAGCCCGATCACCGTCAGCAGGCCCCAGTCGCGCCAGCCGGGCGAGAAGGTCGGCCGGGCCAGGATCTCATCCCGGCTGGCCTGCAGGCGCGCCTTCACGCTGCGCGCGATGGCCATGCTGGTCATCGTCGAGCCGGAGACGCCCTCGATGCCGGCGGCCCGCAGGTCGAGGCCCGCCGCCTGGTCCCAGCTCATCCCGTTCCACTTCTTCAGGAACCTCCGGTCGGTGACCACATCGCGCAGGTGTTCTGCGGTGTCCTCCGACGAACGCACCTTCAGCCCGAGGATCTTCCAGTCCCGGTCCAGGGCGACCAGCGTGTCGGTCACCCCGCAGTAGCCGATGATGTCCTGGCAGCGCGGCTGGGTGCGGACGACGTAGCCGAGTTCCCGGCCCGCGCGGTCGAGGACGAAGAGGCCGTCGCGCTCAGAGCTGTCGGGGCGGAGGCGGGCGGCTTCCGGGAAAAAACCGCGGACCTCGGTGACGTCGACCGGGGCGTCGCCGTGCGAGCGCTGGTGCACGGCGACGTCGCGCACCAGCCAGGCGATGGCCGCGATGACGGCGAGGCGGTAGAACTGGAGGAGGGCTGGCCGCACGGGAAGCCCGGACCCGCCGCCTCAGGGGGCGGGCAGGAGCTGGACCGCGTCGATGTGGGCGTTGCCGTTGGCCGTCGCGGCGTCGACGACCACCGCGTGGGTCTCACCCGCCTTGAAGCGGTAGGTGCCGAGCGGGATCCAACGCGTGTCGATTGGCGGGGTGACTCGCTGGTTCACGCTCACCTTGGCTTCGCCGCCGGCGTGGCGCACCGTGACCGCGGTGTTGCTGGCGCGGTTCTCATGGGCTGCGCTGGCGAACCGGACTTCATAGTTGCCGGTAGTCGGCACGGTGAACTCGAAGGTGGCGGTGTTACCTGGGCCCCGGGCATAGGCGTAGTCGTTGCCGATGAAGGCCAGGCCTCCACCGTTGGTCCACTTGCCGGTGAGTTTCGCCTTGGTGTTGTCGACGACGATGCCCTTGAGCGCGGTGAGCGCGACGCCGCGGCCGCCGTTGTCATCTACCGGGCCGGGAGCGGGGCCGCTGAGGTCAAAGGTGTTGTCCGGGAGGCGCCGGGCGCGGCCGGGCAGCTGCAGGAGTTGGTCCATCTCGGACCAGTACAGCGTGTAGACCTCGCGCGGGGAGCAATTCCGCCGCACTGCGATGGAGGCGGCCTTGCCGACGACTTCGCCCATCATCCCGATGGTCTTCATCACGCGCACCGTGCCGAGCGCGACGTCGGTCACGCTGATGTTGCGGCCGGCCATGAACAGGTTGCCGATGTTGACTGAGTAGAGCGTGCGGTAGGGGATCGGGTAGCCGTATTGACGGTCGACGCGGCGGTCGTGGTCCGCGTAGGAGATGAAGGGATTGTCGGGGAACTTCTTCGCGTACTCCTGTTTCGGGAAATGCAGGTCGATGCTCCAGGTGCTGGGCACGCAGCCGTCAGGGAAGTCGCGTTTGTTGACGATGTCCTCTTGCGTGAGCATCACGTCGCCGACGATGCGGCGGGACTCGCGGGTGCCGCCGATGTAGGCCACCCAGTCGAGCTTCGCCTTGGGGTGCTCGGCCTTGCCGTCGCGGTTCTTCATCGCGTTGAAGGCGCCGAAGACCGCGCGGAGGTTCCAGTCGCGGATCAGCTCGAGGTCGTTGATCGGGTGCTTGTTGAAGCCGCTCTCCCAGAACCACTCGCCCTTCCCCTTGTCGGCCATGTCGGCGCGTCCCATCTTCGGGTACGGGAAGTCGTCCATCGTGAGGTCGAGGGCCCACGGGGTCTCGGGAAAGGCGCGCGGTTCGGCGGCGTTGCTCCAGACCCACATGTTGCTCATGCCGAGCAGGTCCTTCAGCTCGATCTCGTACTTGGCGCCGGCGAGGTGGGCGAGGTTCCCGTGGCCGGTGCAGTCCACGAAGAGCTTCCCGCGGAAGCGCTTCTCGCGGCTGGTGGCGGTGTTGAGGGAAGTAACCGAGAGGATCTTCCCGTCGCGGCTCTCGGCCGCATAGACGTGCTCATTCAGGAACAGGCTGATGTTCTTCTCCTTCCGGACGTGCGCCTCCTTCTGGGCGTCGCCGAACTCTTCGTACTGGCCGGGGGAGTTCTTCGCGCGGTCCGCGAACTCCTCCACCATCTCGCCGATGTGCGGGTACTTGCCGCGGCGGATCAGGCCCATCGACCACACGCGGACCTCCGAGCTGCCGTTGCCGCCCAGTACGGGTCGGTTCTGGATGAGGGCGACCTTCAGGCCTTGGCGGGCCGCGGAGATGGCGCTACCGAGGCCGCCGTAGCCGCCACCGACTACCACGAGGTCGAATTCACCCATGTCATCCGGGGCGGCCGGGAGGCCGAGCGCGGCCTTGCGCCACGCGGACAGCGGCGCGGAGTCCTCCGGCGGCGTCTCCTTCAGGTCCTGAGTGAAGTAGATCGCGTCGCAACGGCCGTTGAAGCCGGTGAGGTCGCGGAGGGCGACCGCGAGGTTGGTGCTCGCAGCCTCGATCACGCCGCCATCTTGCCAGGACCACGCTTTGCCCTTAGTCCCGAACACCTCGGCGAGGGGCTGGCCGTTGACCAGCACCTGGAAGCGGCCGGGCGTGCCGGGCGCGCCCCAGTGGGCAACCCAGTCCTTGGTGCGGACCCAAACCCGGTACTTGCCCGGTGCGGGGAGGGTGGTGGTGGTGGTGGCGTCGGCAACCGGCTGACCCAATCCATGGGCGAGCAGGTAGGGCGAGCCCATGATCTCGATGAACTGGGTATCCAGCGACCAGCCGCCCGGATTACGGAAACTTTCCGCTTCGAGCAGGAGGCGGGGCGCCGCGGCTGCGGCGGGGAGGGAGGACAGCAGGCCGAGC
>JBEDEF010000153.1:0-5101 GCA_041175845.1 Verrucomicrobiota bacterium | reverse complement strand
CTACGGACGCCACCAGGAGCCCAGTCCGCGGCCAGACACCCCTTGTGCCTTTTTTGGCCATCCTTCGGGCCTTCGTCCAACACAAGGTGGGCCACAAAAGGCGCAAAGGGTCCCATCCGCGGTCGCGGCCGTGCGTGGCGTCCATAGACGCCGCGGGACCGAGATGCGGGAGCCGCCCAAGCGGGCGTTCGAGCCGATGAATTTTCTCCAGTGCAACCGTACCGGTACGAAGGCCGCGGAACCTTGGTTCGGAGCGGTCCCCTCCGCGCGCTCGCCCCAGAACCTCCGCGGTGTCTATGGACGCCACCAGGAGCCTAGTCCGCGGCCAGCACCCCTTGCGCCTTTTGTGGCCATCCTCCAGGCCAGATTGTACGGAGCCGAAACGCGACCTAAGAGGCAAAGGGATGGAACGCTCACCCGTCTGGCTCGCCTTCCCGGGGACGCAAGGGTCGGGAGAAAAATTCAACCCGACAACGATGCGTGACGGTACGCTTTTCAGCGCACTGACCTCGGCCTGCCGACGAAAGCCTCAGGCCACGTAGCGGGAGATGCCGACGATCGTGAACTCCTCGTCCACGCCGGCCGTCTTCACCTTGACCACCTCGCCGGGCTTGCGGCCGAGCAGGGCGGCGCCGAAGGCCGTCTTGTAGGAGATGAGGTGGCGGTCCGGATCGCCGTCCCACGCGCCGACGATCGTGAACGTCGTGCTGGAGCCGTCGGCGACCTTCCGGACCTCGACCACCGTGCCGATGCTGGCCTGGTCCGTGGTGGCGTCCTTAAAGTCGGTGACGCGGGCGCGGGCGAGGTCGCGTTCGAGCTGGGCCTTCTGCGCCATCAGGACGGACTGGTCCTGCTTGGCCATCTTGAACTCGGAGTTCTCGCGGAGGTCGCCATGCTCGCGGGCGGCGGCGATCGCCTTGGAGTTCTCGGGGATCTTCTTGGCCACGATCAGATCGTACTCCTCGCGCTTCCGGTCGTAGCTGGCGCGGGACACGATGAGTTGCTCATCCTTGCCCTCGGCATCGGCGGCGACCAGCGACTGGATCTTGGGGAAGATCTTAATGAAGCGAGCGAGGAGCGACTTCTTGGTCAGTTCCTCGAAGCCCTGGTTGAGCATCAGGGTGTTGGCGAGGTCACGCGCGGTCTCCGGATCGGCGGTGGAGAGCAGGTCCGGGATCAGGTCGGTGTCCTCGGAGAGGATGTCGGCCAGCGGGATACGGCGGGCGCTGGCGGCCTGGAGGGCCTCGTAATCAATCGCGAAGAAGATAGCGCTGAGCAGCCGGGGGGTGATGAGGTCGTGCAGGAGCTTCGCGAACTTCTTCGAGTCGCGGTTCTTGACGATCCAGAGGAGCACCGGAGCGCGGAGGTTTTGCTCGGTTTGCCAGCGGCGCAGGGTCTCGGCGAGGTGGTCGGCGTGCCCCTCCTCGATGAGGAAGTTGATACACTCCGTGGTGAACTTGCCCTGCGAGGTCTTGAGGAGCTGGAAGAGGACATCGCGCGCCTCGATCGGGTGCGTGTCGCGGATCAGCCGCAGGAAGCGGGCCTGGAAGTGGACGGGAATCTTCTCGGCGATGCCCGGGAGGTCGCGCGTGTTGGCGATCAGGGAAGCCTGGGCCGGCTCGAAGGCCTCAGTGCGACCGAGGAGCTTGGCGAGGTCGTCGCGGACGGCGGCGCCATAGAGGCGTTCCGCGGCGTCGAGCTGGTTGGATTCGCGGACCGACTCAGCGAGGCCGTCGAGGATGTTCCCGAGGTCACCCGGACTGGCCTTGCCGTCGACGGCGGCCATCAGTTGCTCGGCCAGCGTAATCCGGCGGCGGGCGGAACGAGTGCTGGTGAACTGCTCGCGGATGCCGTCCTCGGCGGAGACGGGCGTCTCGCGCACGATGTAGCACTCGGTCTTCTTGGCCGGAACGGAGAGGCGGGCGTCCTGGGCGATCTGCTTGCGGGCGGCGGCCCACCACTTCTTGAACTTCTCCTCCCCGAGGACCTGGGCGAGGACGATCTCCAGCTCGATGGCGGTGGCGGCGTGGTTCGGGTAGGCCTGCAGCGCCTCGACCACCAATTGGGCCGGCTGGTTGGCGATCAGCTCGTTGATGCGGGCGGGCTCGGTCTCGCGGCGGACCAGCAGGTGGCGGGGGTGGAGCACCTCCATCGTGGAGATGCAGAAGGCCGGATCCATCGCGTGGCCGGCCTTGCCCTTGAAGTCGATCAGGAGCCGTTGGGCGGACTCGTCGTAGGAGCGGATCTGGCCGAAGCCCCAGCTGCGGTGGACCACGTAAGCCCCCGGCTCCATCGCCTCGAGTTTCGATTTGGCCGGCTTGAGGGCCGGCATTTTGGCGAGGAGCGCGGAAACGGCTTCGGAATTCATGGTTGCGTGACTGATGACCTGAACGGGAGAGTTGAGCGGACCTTTCTCCGCCTTGTCAAACCGAGTGTCGCCCTGAGCGTCCCGGGAAGACGCCCTAATGCCGACCAAAAACGCCCTGCCGCCCGATGCTTGGACTACCGCGGCGCACCTTCTCACCCGCTGGATTGCCCGCGGCGAGCGCATCGACCTGCTGCTCGAGACCCTGCCGCGGGAGCTGACCGGGCCGGCGCGCGCCCAGTGCCAGCACCGGGTGCTCGGGGTAGTGCGGCACCACGGGCGGCTGGAAGCGGCCCTCGGTCGCTTGGTCGCGCATGCGCCCCGGCACGAAGTGCGCGCGATCTTGCTGCTGGCGGGTCTGGAGCTGCTGGAGGCGGCGGCCGCCGGGGAGACGGATCCTGGGCGCGTGCCGAGAATTGTACATCACGCGGTGGAGCAAACGAAGGCCCTCGCCAGCCCGGCGGAAGCGCGGATGGTGAACGCGGTCGTCCGGCGGCTCGCGGCGCCCCTCGCGCAGCCCCCGCCGTCGGCCGACGCGGACGCGGCGGTGCTCGCCGAGTATTTTTCACATCCAGTCTGGCTCGTGCGGGCCTGGCAGGCGCAGTTCGGCCCGGCCGCGACCCGCACGCTCCTGGAATGGAACCAGACTCCGGCGCCAGTGCACGGGCGCTGGCGCGGGCCGGGGGAGCCCCCGGAGTTCCTGCAGCCGACGGTCTGGTCCGGCTTCTGGCGGGTGCCTTCCGGCCGGTGGAGCGACGTGGAGCCGTTGCTGGCGGCGGGGCAGCTCTACCTGCAGGACCCGTCCACCCGGCTGCCGGTCGAGTTGCTGGCTCCGCAGGCGGGCGAGACGCTGCTCGATCTCTGCGCCGCCCCGGGGGGCAAGAGCCTGCTCATCGCGGACCAGATGGTATCCGGCCGCCTCGTGGCAGTGGATCAACCTGGAACCCGCCTGGAACGACTGAAGGAGAACCTCGCGCGGACCCGCGGCGTCGACGTGGCCCTCGTGCAAGCGGACCTGCTGGGCCAGCCGGCCTTGGTGCTGCGAGAGCACCGGCTGCCCGAGGCCTACGACGGCGTGCTGCTGGATGTCCCTTGTTCCAACACCGGCGTGATGCGGCACCGCGTGGACGTGAAGTGGCGCCTGCAGCCGGGTGATTTTCGCAAGCATCCGGCGCAGCAGCTTTCGCTCCTGCACGCGGCGGCGCGGCTGGTGCGGCCCGGCGGCCGGCTGGTGTACTCGACCTGCAGCATCGACGCGGAGGAGAACGAGCACGTCGTGCGCGCCTTCCTCGCCGGGAAGGCGGGCGGACCGTACACCTTGGAGCGGTCCATGGTGAGCCAGCCTTGGGTAGCCGGCCACGACGGCGGCGGCGCCTTTCTGCTGCGAAAGGCCTGAGCCGGCTGGCGGCCGCGGCCGGGAAGAAGCCAGCGCTAGGACCCCCTCCGAGTGTGCCTCCAGGGATGCCGGGTGATTGACACCCCTGACATTAAAATGCCCTCATAGCGCCCGGATGAAAACGCTGACGATCACCAGTGCACGGCAGAACCTGGGTGCCTGGCTCGCCCGCGCGGCGGGAGGCGAGGAGATCGGCATCGTTTGTGGCGCGCAAGTGATCGCCCTTCGTCCGGTCTCCATCCAAGCCTCAGACTACGCCGAGCAGGAATACCAACTGACCCAGGCTGAGCTCGCGCGGGCCGCGCGGAAAATCCATGCGGAGATCGACCACGCTGAAACCGTCACTTTCACCGGCGATGTCCGGGACACCGCCGCGGCCGCAAGTGGTGCTGACAAAGCGGTTTCTCAGCCTCGCGGGAAAGCTGGCGTCCGCCGAAATCGACGCGGTCAACGGCGCGTTGCGCGCGCTGCCTGAAGGCTGGGGTAACCCGCACGCCCACGGCGGACGATCGCCCCGGCGTCTGGCGCCCGGGCTTTACGAACTCCGCGTCGGGCTAAGCCTGCGCATCGTCTTCGATTCCGCACCCGGGCTGCTGCGCTGCGATTTCATCGGTAACCACGACGATATCCGGGCTTACCTGCGCAATCGGGCCTAGGTGCACCCGGCGGCGTGATGGCCTCCAAAGGCGCAAGGGGGCGCCGGGCGCGGACCAGTCTGCCCGGGGCGTTGCTGGACGCCGCGCGGAATTCAGGGCGAGCACCCGGAGCGGACAGGACTCCACCCAGGGCCAAGGGATCCTCGCGCCGAAAGGATTATCGAACGGACCCACGTCGGCCCGAACTCGCGGCTCGGCGCCTCCCGCGGGGCCTCAGGGCAGTTCGTAGACCTCGACCAACGCGATACCAGTGGTGCCGCCGACGCCGCTGACCTGGGCCGTGTAGGCGCCGGGCGGGAGAGTCACCACCAGGGCGGCATCGCGGCTGCCGGGAGGGAGCGCAAAGGCCCCGACGCTGGCGAAGGCAGGAGCGAGGGCCGACTCCCAGTCATCGTTGGCGGCCAATTCCTCGGTGGCCCCCGAGCGCAGCACGGCGAGGCGGGGATTGGCGAGGGAACCGGCCACCCCGAGGTTGCCAAGTGTCGGACCGATCCCGCGGAGCAGCAGGCGCTTGGGCGCCGTGCCGCCGACCGCGAAGCCGGCGATCAGGACGTCGCCACCGGTCCCAACCCGGGCCCGGCAGGACAGGTTCACGAGGGCACCGGGTTCGGCGTCGGCTTCGTAGACTTCGACCAACGCCACTCCTTGGGCCGCGGCGCCGGAGCCGTTGCCCGAGACTTGGAC
>JBEDEF010000152.1:0-3175 GCA_041175845.1 Verrucomicrobiota bacterium | reverse complement strand
CTCGCGCTCAACACCGCCGGCCGCATTTTCGGTTATACCATCGGCAACGATATGAGCTCCCGGGACATCGAGGGAGAAAACCCCCTCTACCTCCCGCAGGCCAAGGTCTACGCGGGCTGCGCCGCCCTCGGGCCCTGCCTCGTCGTGACCGCCGAACTACCCGCTCCCGACACTCCGATCCGCCTGGAAATCCTCCGTGCAGGCCAGCCCATCTTCACCGGCGAGACCCAGGTCGGCCGCATCCGCCGCCCCCTGCCGTCGCTCGCCGACTGGCTGTTCCGGGAGGACCGGTTTCCCGCAGGCGCCTATCTGATGACCGGGACAGGCATCGTCCCGCCCGACACCTTTACCCTGCATTCGGGCGACGAGGTGCGCATCTCGCTGCCCCCGGTCGGGACCCTTCGCAATCCAGTCGCCTGACGCTCCTCGGCTGGACCTGAGCCTCTTCGCGTCGGTCGCTCCCACGGCCCGAATTCCGCGGCTCCGCGCCTTACGCGCGGGCGCGGAACGCGAGTTCGCCGTCCGTGGCGCCACTTCCGTGACCGAGACGCCAGGAGGCTCCCCTTATTCGACAACCGTGGGATCTCCGATCTTCACCTCGGCCTTGAGGCGTTCCGCGGACGCCGCCGGAAACGGCGCCCCGAGCAGGGCCAGGGCCCCCGCGAACCGGCGCGCCGGACGCGGGAGCAAGCGGCCAAGCATGCGGCGCTGTCTCAGCCTTCGAGCGCCCAACCCTGCCGGTAGGGCCGGCTGAGGAACGCGTTGGCCGCGGCGTCGTCCGTCTGACCCTTCTGGCCGTCGTACTTCAGCCGCTTGCCCGCGCGATAGGCGACCAGGCCCAGCGCCATGCACTCGGTCATCAAGCCGTTGTAGTCGAAATTGCAGGACGTCTTGGTCACGTCGCCCTTGCAGGCGTTGATCCATTCCTCCTGAAAATCGCCGATGGGCGGGAGCTGCTTCTCGCGGGGGCGCGGGATGTAGTCGGCCGGATCCGCCTTGGCGTCGGGGATCAGCATCCGCGTGCTGAAGTCGGAGAGCAGCACACCCTTGTTGCCCTTGAACATCGCACCGTGGCCGATGCCGTCGAGGTCGATGAACTTCTTCGGCGAGGTCGGGAAGACCTTGCCCTGGTACCAGCTGAGGCGGATTTCGGGGCGCCAGGCGTTGGCGGGGAGCTGCCAGTGGGCCTGCAGCTTCACCGGGGTGACGTCAGGATTGAACGGATCCCCGGAAGCCTCGACGGAGGTCGGGTAAGTGGCGTCGAGGGCGTTCCAGGCGAGGTCCATCGTGTGGGCGCCCATATCGCCGATCTGGCCGGTGCCGAAGTCCCAAAACATATTCCACTGGAGGCAATTTGCGCCCGCGCGGCCCGAGAAGTAATCGGGATTGTACGGATGCATCGGCGAGGGCCCGATCCACTGGTCGTAATGCAGGGTCGCAGGGGGAGTGCCCTCCGCGGGCAGGTAGCCGGGCCGGGGCAGCTGACGATTGCCCCAGGCGAAGGCGCCCTGCAGGTTGCCCACCGCCCCGTCGCGGACCATTTCCTTCACGCGCTGGAAATTCGGGATGGCATGCCGCTGCGTGCCGGCCTGCGTGGCGAGTTTGCTCCGCTTCTTCAGGTACAGCGCCCGCACCGCCCGCGCCTCGGAGACCGTCAGGGCGATCGGCTTCTCCATGTACACGTGCTTGTCACGGTTCATCGCCCAGATCGCGATGTGGGCGTGATGGTGATCCGGCGTGCAGCAGACCACCGCATCGATGTTCTTATCCTCCTTGTCCAACAGCACGCGCCAGTCGGTGTAGGTACGGGCGTTGGGGAAGACCTTCAGGGCATCGGGGAACCGGAGCTCGTTCACGTCGCACAGCGCGACGACGTTCTCCTTCATCAGCGTGTTGTAGTGGGCCAGACCGCGGCCCCACACGCCGATGAGGGCGATGTTCAGTTTCTTGCTCGGGGCGTTCTGGCCGAAGACCGTGCCCGAGGGCAACAGGAGCAGGCCGGCGCCGGAAGCGCTGGCCGACTGGAGGAAACGACGACGGGGGAGCGTGGCGGGGTGCATCAGGGGAAGGTCCGTAGCGTGCGACCCTCCCCGGAGCGCGTCAACGCCGGCTTAGGCCAAGATGTCTTTGACGAGGTGGCCGTGAACGTCCGTCAGCCGATGATCGCGCCCCTGGAAGCGGAAGTTCAGCCGCGTGTGGTCGAACCCGAGCAAGTGCAGAATCGTGGCCTGCAGGTCGTGCACGTGCACCTTGTCCCGGGTCACACTGAAGCCGAGTTCGTCGGTCTCGCCGTGAGTGTAGCCGTGCTTTACCCCGCCGCCGGCGAGGAACACCGAGAAGGCGTCCGGGAAATGATCCCGGCCCAGCACGTCCCCCTTGGAAGTCCGGCCCTCGCGGAACGGGGTCCGGCCGAACTCGCCGCCCCACACCACCAGGGTGTCGTCGAGCAGGCCCCGCTCGCGCAGGTCGCGCAGGAGCGCCGCCACGGGTTTGTCGGTCCGGGCCATCTTGCGCGTCAAGCCATCGCGAATGTCCTCGCGGGGCGTGGTGCCGTGGAAATCCCAGCCCCAGTCGAACAGTTGGACGAAGCGCACGCCCTGCTCGAGCAGGCGGCGGCCGAGCAGGCAGTTGTTGGCGAAGCTGGCCTCGCCCGGGACCGCGCCATACGCCTCCCGCACGGACGCCGGCTCGCGGCCGATGTCCATCACCTCCGGCACGCTCGCCTGCATCCGGAACGCGAGTTCGTACTGCGCGATGCGGGTCAGGGTCTCCGGATGCCCGAGCTCGGCCGCCTGGCGTTCATTGAGCACCCGCAGGGCATCGAGCGTTTGGCGCCGCAGCGCCCGGCTCATCCCCGGGGGATCGCTCACGTACAACACTGGATCGCCCTTGGAGCGGCATTGGACGCCTTGGAACACGGAGGGCAAAAACCCGGTGCCCCACGCGCTCTGGCCCGCGCTGGGCTGGGTGCCGCTGCTGATGAGCACAACGAAGCCCGGCAAATCCGCATTCTCGGAGCCCAGACCATAGGTCACCCACGACCCCATCGAGGGCCGGCCGCCCCGGGGTGAACCCGTGAAGAGCAGCAGCTCGGCCGGGGTGTGGTTGAACTGGTCCGTGTGCATCGACTTGATGAGGCACAAGTCATCCGCCAGGCCGTGGAAGTGCGGGATGG
>JBEDEF010000151.1:0-5020 GCA_041175845.1 Verrucomicrobiota bacterium | reverse complement strand
TCACCGGCCAGTCGCCACCGAACAGCAGCCGGCCGGGACCGAAGGTGGCGAGGAGGTGGTCCACGTAAGGCCGGAGGTCGGCGGTCGTCCACGCCCGGGGATCGGCCTCGGTCGCGAGCCCGCTCAGCTTGCAGTCCACATTGGGCAGGGCGGCGAGGGCGCGGATCTCCTCGCGCCACGGATCGAGCCGGCCCGCCCGGATGCCAGGTTTGGCCCCGTGGTCCAGAATGAAGCGCACCCCGGGGCAGCGGCGCACCAGCTCGACCACGGCACCGAGTTGGCGGGCGTAAAGGCAGAGGTCGAAGCTGAGCCCGTAGCGCTCGAGCCGGCGTACGCCCTCTACGAAATCCGGGCGCAGGCAAAAGGCGTCGTCCGGTTCGTCCTGCAGCAGCCGGCGCACCCCCCGCACGCGCGGCCGGGAAGCCAGCTGCTCCAGCCACGGCTCGACCGCGGCGCCCATCTCCACCGGGGCGTGCGCGACGATCGCGGCGAGGCGGGGCTCGGCCGCCGCGAGCCCCTCGACCCACGCCACCTCGGCGAGGGCATCGGCGGCGCCGCATTGGACGAAGACCAGCTGCTCGACGGCCACGGGCCCGCAGGCGCGGGCGAATTCGGCGGGCCCGCGGCGGCCGGCCAGCACGGGGACGCCGTCGAGCCACGCGTAGCGGCCCGCGACGGGATCCCAGAAGTGAACGTGCGCGTCGGTGAGGGGGAAGGTGGGCATCAGCGGGGAATGACCCCACGTGAGCGGCAAGCGGGCCACGCGCCAAGCCTGCAGCCGACGGCCCAAACCCGGGCTTGAGCTTTGCCGGCGGCACGGCGTACGGTCTCGGACCTGTTGGTTCCCGTGGCCGCCACCGAACTTGCGATCCTTTCCGCCGAGGGCGGCCAGTTGCTCGACTGGTCGCTGGAGGCTGCGTCGGTACTCGTCGGGCTCGCCGCCGGATTCGGCGTCGTTTGGGCCCTCACCCGCCACACGCGCCGCGTGGCCCACGAGCAAGCGGCCGAACTCATCGAGGTTGCCCGCCGCGAGGCCGCCGTTGCCGGCGAGGAGCTGCGGCAAAAGACCGAGGCTGAAATCCAGGAGAAGCGGGCGGAACTCAACCGGGAGTACGACCGCCGCGAGATCGAGAGCGACATCCGCCTGCGCGAGATCAAGGCCCACGAGGAATCCCTCGCCCTCCTGGACTACCAGTTGGAACAGCGCCAGGAGCGCCTCAACCGCGAGAACGCCGCCCTGCGCCAGGCGCGCGACGCCATCCGCAGCCTCTCCAAGAGCGTCCGCCAGCGCCTCGAAGGCGTCTCCCAACTCGACGCCGACGCCGTGCGCCGACAACTCCGCGAAGAGGTCATGCTTGAATGCCAGGACGAGTTCCGCGCCCTGCGCCGCGCGACCCTCGAAAAGTCCGAGCGGGAACTGCAGGACGAAGCCCGCCGCGTGCTGCTGTCCGCGATGCAGCGCATCGCCAGCCGGCCCAACAACGACCTCACCGCCACCATCCTTCAGCTCCCCTCCGAGGAGATGAAGGGACGAATCATCGGACGCGAGGGCCGCAACATCAAGGCGTTCGAGTCCCTGACCGGCGTCACGCTGCTAATCGACGAATCCCCGCAGATGGTGCTCGTGTCGTCCTTCGACCCCGTCCGCCGCGAAGTCGCGCGGGTCGCGCTGGAGGGCCTCGTCAAGGACGGCCGCATCCACCCCGCCTCGATCGAGGAGTTTGTGCGCCGCGCGCAGGAGGAGATCGACTTGGTGACTACCCAGGCGGGGGAGGAGGCGGTGGCGCGGCTGCACATTAACGGACTGCACCCGGAGATCATCCGCCTGCTCGGCCGGCTCAAATTTCGCTTCTCGTACACCCAGAACGTCCTCGACCACTCGGTGGAGACGGCGTTCCTGGCCTCGCTGCTGGCCAGCGAGGTGGGCCTCGACCCCGACGTCGCCAAGCGCGCGGGGCTGCTGCACGACATCGGCAAGGCCGCCCCCGGCGAGTTGGAGGGCAGCCACGCCGCGATCGGGGCCGAGTTCATCCGCCGCCACGGCGAGACTCCGATCGTCGTCAACGCGGTCGCCGCCCACCACGAGGAGGTCCGGCCCGAGACGATCTACGCCGGGCTGGTCATCCTCGCGGACACGCTCTCCGCGAACCGCCCCGGCGCCCGCGCCGACTCGCTCGACGGCTACATCCAGCGCATTGCCCGGCTGGAACGGCTGGCAACGTCGATCGAGGGCGTGCAGCAGGCCTTTGCCGTCCAGGCTGGCCGCGAGTTGCGCGTGGTGGTCGCCCCAACCGAGGTGACCGACGACCGTGCCCGCGAGATCGCCCGCGACTTGCGCAAGCGCATCGAGACGGAGCTCCAGTACCCGAGCACGATCAAGGTCACGGTGATCCGCGAGTCCCGCTTCACCGAAACCGCCACCTGAGCCGCCGCACGCCGCGGGAACGGGCTCGCCCCGCACGCCAAAAGGCCTTCGCTCCGCGGGATGCGGTCTCATCTCCCGTTCTGTCCCGCCGGCCTCCTGATGGCTGCCCTTCTGGTAGCCGGCCCGTCGCTGCGCGCGGCCACGCCCCCGCCCGCCACGGCCGACGTCGTGATCTATGGAGGCACCTCCGCCGGCATCACGGCCGCCCTCCAGACGGCCCGGCTTGGCCGCACCGCCCTCCTGATCGAGCCGACGCAGCACCTCGGTGGGCTGACCACCGGCGGCCTCGGCGCGACCGACATCGGCAACAAGCGCGCGATCGGCGGAATGGCCCGCGAATTCTACGGCCGCATCTGGGAACATTACCAGCAGCCCTCCGCCTGGACCCGCCAGGCGCGCACGGACTACGTCAACCGCCGCGGCACGGCCAACGACCCCGCGGAGCGCACGCTGTGGACCTTCGAGCCGCACGTGGCCACGCGGGTCTACGACGCCATGCTGCGGGAGGCGGGCGAGCGCGTCACGGTGGTGCGCGGCGAGCGGCTGGAGCTGGCCCCGGGACGCGGGGTGTTCAAGGAGGGCGCTCGGATCAGCCGGATCGTGATGGAGAGCGGCCGCGCCTTCACCGGGAAAATGTTCATCGACGCGACCTACGAGGGCGACCTGATGGCGCGCGCCGGTGTGAGCTACCACGTGGGGCGCGAGGCCAACGCCACCTACGGCGAGACCATCAACGGCGTGCAGGCCGGCCACGCCTTCAGCCACCAGTTCATCCGCCCGGTCGATCCGTACGTCGTCCCCGGCGACCCCCGCAGCGGCCTCCTGCCCGGGATCAATCCCGAGGGTCCCGGGACCGAGTTCGCCGGCGACCGCAAGATCCAGGCCTACAATTTCCGCCTCTGCACCACCGACGTGCCGGAGAACCGCCGCGCCTGGGAAAAACCCGCCCGCTACGACCCGCGCTGGTATGAACTCCTCCTGCGCAACTTCGAGGCCGGCGACCACCGCGTGCCGTGGAACCCCGTCTGGATGCCCAACCGCAAGACCGACACCAACAACAACTACGCCGTCAGCACCGATTTCATCGGCCAGAACTGGGACTACCCGGAAGCCGACCATGCCACCCGCGAAAGGATCCGGCAGGCGCACGAGGACTGGCAGCGCGGCCTGATGTGGACCCTCGCGCACCACCCGCGGGTGCCGGAGAAGGTCCGGGCCGAATTCCAGCGCCTCGGCCTCGCGCGGGACGAGTTCACCGAAAACGACAACTGGCCGCGCCAGCTCTACGTGCGCGAGGCGCGCCGGATGATCAGCGACCACGTGATGACCGAGCGCCACTGCACCCGGGCGGAGGTGGTCGCGGACAGCGTGGGCATGGGCGCCTACAACATGGATTCCCACCACGTGCAGCGCTACGTCACGAAGGAGGGTCACGTCCGCAACGAGGGGGACGTGCAGGTGCGCGTGCGCCCCTACCCGATCAGCTACCGCAGCATCCGTCCGCGCGCCGCGGAGGCGGAAAACCTGCTCGTGCCCGTCTGCCTCAGCGCCTCGCACATCGCCTACGGCTCGATCCGGATGGAGCCGGTCTTCATGGTCCTCGGCCAAAGCGCCGCCACCGCGGCGGTGCACGCCCTCGAGCAGGGGGTGGCCGTCCAGGGCATCGACGCGGAGCGGTTCCGCGCGCGCCTGCTGGCCGACGGCCAGGTGCTCGATTTCGAGAGCCCGCCGCTGCCCGTCGTGCTCCGCAAGCCCCGCACGCAGCTGCCGGGCATCGTGGTCGATGACCTGCAGGCCCAGCGCCACGGCTTCGACCGCGGCAGCACCGCGCACCCGACCTACGTCGACGCGGGTTACCTGCACGACAACAACACGGGCAAGGGCGACCAGTGGGCGCGGTTCGTGCCCGATCTCCCGCGCGCCGGCCGCTACCGCGTGCTGGTGGCGTACCCGCACAACGCCAACCGGGCGACCAGCGTGCCCGTGCTCATTCGCCACGCGGACGGCGAGACGCGCGTGACCTTGAACCAGCGGCGCAAGCCGGCGGTGGACGACCTGCTGGAGCCGGTGGGTGAGTTCCGGTTCGAGGCGGGCCAGGCGGGCCGGGTCGAGATCACCAACGCCGGCACGGACGGCTTCGTCGTGATCGACGCCGTCCAGTGGGTCCCGGTGCCCTGAACGGGCGGGAGCCGCCCATAAAAAAGCCGCCGGCGCGCGGCCGGCGGCGAAAAGGGGGAACGCGTCTGGCGCGGCCTTACTTCTTCTTGTCCTCTTTCTTGAACTCCTTGTGGCCGGCCTTCTGGGCGTCCGCGAGCTGGTTCACCAGCTTGGCGGCCTCAGCGTTGTTGTTGGCCTTGAGGGCCGCCTCCACCTTGCCGACGAGCTCGAGGAACTTCTTCATCTCCGCCTGATAGCGGGCGACGAACTCCTTCTGCTTCGCGGCCGGGATGTCCTTGGTCATCGCCGGATCCAGCTTCGCCGAAGCCTCGGCGTTCTGGCGGATCACGGCCAGCTTGGCCAGCGAGTCGGCGTTCTTGGAAGCGTCGGAGATCTGACGGCGGAGCGCGCGGAAGGCGCCGCCCATCTTCTCCATCT
>JBEDEF010000150.1:0-8360 GCA_041175845.1 Verrucomicrobiota bacterium | reverse complement strand
GACGACAAGGCCTGCGTCGAGGGGGCTTGGGCCCGCCTTTTTGAGGTCAAAAGAGGATTTCTGAAAAAATCCCGCCCCTGGCGAAAGGTTGGCCTGAAGTTTGCTATCGGTGAGGGGTCCCGTCCATTCATCATCCTGATTCACCATGAACCATAAGCTAACCGTTGTTCTCCTTGCTGCTGCCGTTGCCCTCCCCGCCCGGGGGCAGGCTCCGGCCGCCGCCGCGGCCCCCGCCGTGGCGATCACCGCTACCGGCACCCTGACCACTCAGTACATGTTCCGCGGCCAACGGCTCAACGCCGGCGGCTTCCAGCCGACCATCGAGGCGGCGGCCGGCGACTTCACGGCCGGCGTCTGGGGCAACTTCGTCATCGACGATCAGGTGCCCGGTAGTTCCGACCCGGAACTGGACCTCTACGGCTCCTACACGGTTTCCCTCGGCAAGGATCTCTCGATCGTCCCCGGGGCAACGCTTTACACTTATCCGAAGGCGGACAAGGGAGCCGGCTTCTACAAGTCGACCTTCGAACCCAGCGTGGCGCTCAACTACACCGTCGAGGGCATCAAGTTCACGCCCAAGGTGTACTATGATGTCACGCTGCGCGGAGCGACCTATGAGGTCTCGGCGGCGTATGCGGTGGCGCTGAAGGAACTGGGCACCGAGCTCGCCCTGACGGCGCAGCTGGGCACGTTTCTGCTGAAGGACGCGGCCAACGGTCTCTCGCCCGCGGTCAAATCGTGGGGTGACTACTGGCTGCTCGGTGCCTCCCTGCCGGTCCAGGTGAACAAGGAATCGAAGGTTATTCTGGGGGTGGCGTACACCGAGGGCCGCGACGCTTTCCTGAAACAGGGTAACACGCCCCAGGTCGTGAATACGCTCGCTGTCGGCCGTTGGGTGGCCTCGCTGGGATATTCGGTTTCGTTCTGACATCGCCCGTTCGAACTTTGGGCGGCGCTCCGGGATTCCGGGCGCCGCCTTTTTTGCGCCCGGCGGGCCCGGGGCGCCCCCTGACGGTGGTTTCTCGAGGCGGAGGCACTTCGCTCTGGCCTTGGCGGTGAGGGCCGGCGAGTTTCGGGGACCCCTTCCTTTATGAAAGTCGGTATCGTTGGTGCATCCGGTTACTCCGGCGAAGTCCTGGTCAAGTTGCTCCTCGGCCACCCGCAGGTGCAGTTGGCGGCCGTAACGTCCCGTAGCCAGGCGGGCAAACGGCTGTCCGCGGTGATCCCGGCCCTGCGCGGGATGGACCGCGGGCTCCTGTTCACCGATTCCGACGCGGCCGCGTTGGCTGCCTCCGATCTGGACCTCCTGTTTCTGGCCCTGCCGCACGGGGCTGCGGCCGCCTACGCGCGGGTGCTGGTGGCCGCGGGCAAGCGGGTCATCGACCTCAGCGCGGACTTCCGGATCGCCGACCAGGCGACTTACGAGCGTTATTACGGCCCGCACCCCGCGCCGGAGCTCCTGGCTGCCGCTCGGTTCGTGCTCCCCGAGCTCACGGCGCCCTCCTGGCGCACCGAGGCCCGGCTGGTCGCGGCGCCCGGATGTTACCCTACCAGCATCCTGCTCCCGCTGGTCCCCCTGCTACGGGCGGGGGTCATTTCCCGGCAGCACATCGTCGTGAATTCCTACAGCGGAGTGAGCGGCGCGGGCCGGAAGGCGGAGGAGATGTACCTCTTCGCCGAGCGTGCCGAGAGCATCAAGGCCTACGGGCTGGTGAAGCACCGGCACCTGGCGGAGATCGAGGAGCAGCTCGCGCTGCACACCGGCGCGACGACCGTGATCCAGTTCAACCCGCACTTGGCACCGATGCGCCGCGGCATCGCGACCACGATCACGGTGCCCGCGGCCCCGGGTGCTGACCTCCCCGCTCTGCAGGCGGCTTGGCAGGCCGCCTACGCCGGGCGGCCCTTCGTCCAGTTGCTCGCGGCCGGGGAAACGCCTGATACCGCGCACGTCATTGGCACCAATCGCGTCGACTTGGCGGCGGCGCACGATCCTCGCACGGGGAATTTCGTGCTGACGGTGGCCGAGGACAACCTGATGAAGGGGGCCAGCGGCCAGGCGGTTCAGATCATGAACCTCTGGTGCGGCTTCCCGGAGACGGCGGGACTCGCCTGAGGAGGACGTGGAGGGCGTCGGACTCAGGGCACCTCGTAGACTTCGATGAGTCCGACGCCGGTCGCGCCGCCGGTGCCGGACAGCTCGACCGTATAGGCGCCCGGCGGCAGATCGGCCAGCAAAGCAGCATCGCGGGAGCCAGGGCTGAGCGGGAAGGCTCCCGTCGCGGTAGCTGCGGCGGCGAGGGCGGTTCCCGACCAGTTGTCATTGGCCGCGACGACCGTGGTGTCCCGGCGGACCAGAATTTGGGCATCGGCCAAGGCATCGGGTACGCCGAAGGCGGCGAGCGCGGGGCCAATCCCCCGAACGAGCACTCGCTTCGCGGAGGGGCCGAGGACAAAGAAGCCGGCGAACATGGCGTTGGCACCGGTCCCAACCTGAGCGCGGGAGGAGATGTTAATGAGTTTGCGGCCGGTGGCGTCGGCGTCCGCATTGTAATCCGTGTCGTAGACCTCCAGGAGAGCCACGCCGTTGGCCGAGGTGCCCGCGGCGCTGACCTGGGCAGTATAGGCGCCCGGCAGCAGATTGATCAGGATCGCGGCATCGCGGCTGTTCCGGTCGAGAGGGAAAGCGCCGACGGCGCGGGAGCGGGTGAGGATGGGGTCGGCGCTGGCACCGAGCCCCCAGTTGTCGTTGAGCTCGATCGGCGCTGCGCCCCGGTAGACAGTGAGGATTGGGTCGGTCATCGGTCCGGGAACGCCGAAGTTCGCCAAGGTTGGTCCGATGGCGCGGATGAGGATGGGCTTGGGGCTTGGCCCGCTGATCGCGAAGCCGACCACGAGGGTGTTGACCCCGCTGCCGGCGGGGCTCCGCACCGAAAGATTAGCTAGCCGGGTGTTGACCGTCGGCCGGTCGGTCTCGGCGGTGGCTGCCAGCGAGGCGTTCAGTCGCACGCTGCCGGTCGCGCCGAGGAAACCGTCGACCGCGACCTGATAGGTGGTGCCGGCCGTAGCCATGAAGGAGAGGCTGCTGGTGAAGGCGCCGCCGGCATCGTCGTTGCTCGCAACCTCGGTGAGGGCGGTCAGCGTACTCCCACGGTAGACGGCCAGCACGGTGTCAAAGCTGGAGCCACTGGTGCTCAGGGTGGCGGCACCACTCCGGCTCGGGGTCCAAGTCCACCACACCGACCGGGCGGCCCGTAGGCTGGCGTGGGCAGGCTCACCGTTCTCCGGACTGGCGTTGGCGTTGGATCCCTCCACGGAACCTCCGCCGGGCGGAATCGACAGTCGGTTGGCGAAGGCGTCGTTGCCCGGTGCCGTGGGTCCGGTGGTGGCGGCGCTGACCGTGAGGCGGATGCTCCCGCTGGCGGCGCCTCGTCCGTCGACCGCAATCTGGTAAGTGGTCCCGGCGGTAGTGGCGAACCGCACGCTGCTGGTGGTCGTGCCCGCGCTTTCGTTGTCGTTGCTGGCCACGGCGGCAAGTGTGCCGAGCGTATTACCTCGGTACACTGCGAGCAGGGTGTCGAAATTACTGCCCGAGGTGGAAATAACGCAGGTACTGGCGCTCGCTGCCGTCCAAGTCCACCAGACCGAGCGACCGCCCGCGACCCCGGCATGATTCGGCTCCCCGATTTCCGCGGTGGCCTGTTGATTGGTGCCGGAGGCGGATCCTCCGGCGGCCGGCAGGGCGGTGCGATTGGCGAAAGTGTCGTTGGCCGGTGCGGTCGGGGTGCCTCCGCCGCTGGTGGTCGAGAGCGTGAGGCGAATATTCCCGCTCCGCCCACCGTAGCCGTCGACGGCAATTCGGTAGGTCTGCCCGGCCTGTACATTGAAGGTTGCACTGCTGGTCAGGTCGTCGGGCCCATCATCGTTAGCCGCGATGGTCGTGAGGCTGGTGAGCGCGGCACCAGTATAGATGGCGAGCACGGTGTCGAAGTTGGATCCCGCCGTGGTCACGGTGGCGGCGCCCGTGGTGGGCGCCGTCCACGTCCACCAAACCGAGGCGCCGCCTTGATTGTTCGCATGGTCGGGCTCGCCGGGCTCCCGGGTGGCGCCCACGGAGCTAACACTGAAGGTGCCCCCGGTAGCGCCGATCGGCGAGGCTCGGGCAAAACTGTCGTTGGCCACGGCGCTCCCGATGGGCCCGACTGGCGGGGTGAGCAGCAGTCGGATGGTACCCGTTTCACTGCTGTACCCGTCGACGGCGATTTGGTACGTCACTCCTGCGGTGGCGTTAAAGCTAACCTGGCTCGCCGTGGACGAACCGAAGTCGTCGTTGCTGGCGACCGAGACGAGCGACCCCAGCGCGCCTCCCGTGTAGATGGCGAGCACGGTGTCGAAGTTGCTACCGGAGGTGGAGACGGTGACCTGCCCGGTGCTGGTGGCGGTCCAGGTAAACCAGACGGAGCGGGTGGGGCTGAGGCCGGCGTGGTTGGGCTCGGCGGGTTCGCGCGTGGCACCTACGTTGGTGGAACTGAAGGAACCGCCGGCGGCCGGAAGCGGGGTCCGGTTGGCGAATTGATCGTTACCCGCCCCTCCTCCCGCGGGCGCAACCAGATTGAGGGTCAGGCTGATGCTTCCCGTGATGCCACCGTAGCCGTCGACCATGAAGCGGTAGGTCGTGCCGGCAGTCGCGCTGAAGGTGACGAGACTGGCGCTGCCCGTGCCGCTGTCGTCGTCCGCAGCGACGCGGGTTAGGCTGCCGAGGGAAGCGCCGGTGTAGACTGCCAGGATGGTATCAAAGGAGGAGCCGGCGGTTCCGAGGGTCACGGTTCCGCTGGCTGGAGCGCTCCACACCCACCAGACGGAGGCGCCCCCGGAGGAATCCGGGTGGGTGGGCTCTCCTGCCTCACGCGAGGCTCCTACGTTGGACCCGGTGATCGAAAAGGCGGCCCCGCTAAGCACGGTGGCGGAAGCAAAGCGGTCATTGGCGCCGCCACTCGCACCAGCGTTGGGAGCGGTGACGTTGAGGGTGGCGGGCCGGCTCGTGACGGAGGCACCCGCGGAATTACGAACGGTCACCGTGTAGCTCCCGGCCTGAGTAAGGTCCACCGCGTTGAGGGATAAGGTCGCGCCGGTCGCGCCGGGCACGACGGAAGTCTGCCCCGCGGCATTGCTGAACGTCCATTGATACGTGAGGGGGGCGGCACCGGTCGCGGTGACGGAAAAGCTGACCGTGGAGCCGGGGGCGACCGTCTGGCTGGCCGGCTGCGTGGTGATCACAGGGGCGGGCACATCGACGGAGAGGGTGGCTTGGTTACTCCGCACCTCGCCGCCCGCGTTTGACACCACTGCCTGGTAGGTGCCGGCCTGCGCGAGGGTCAGATTGGTCAGCGCGAAGGTACTGCTGGTCGCCCCCGCGACCGCCGTGCCGTTGAACAGCCAGCGGTAACTGAGTCCGTTGCCCGAGGCAGTCACGGAGAAGCTCACGGCTTCGCCCACGTTGGCGCGGCGGCTGGTGGGGTGACTCGTGATTACCGGTGCGGAAGCGGGCGCGTTCACGGCACCGCCCGCTTCGCGAATCGCGGCCTCGATCAAGGCCGTGCTCGAAGAATCGACTCCGTAAACACCGGCCCGATCGGTGGCGTCGCCCGTGCTGCGCTCAAGGCCAGACACCAGGACGCCGGCGAAGTAGTAGCTCGTGCCGTCGCTGACCCAGACCGGACCGCCGCTGTTGCCGGCCCCGGTGGAGACCTCCTCGATGACCAGAAAATCTCCGTTGGCGCTGCTGAAGGCGCGGGAGAACGGGCCGGTCCGGTGCATCAAGTAGCGCCGGCTGTCGTCACTCGGGTAGAGTCCGGCAGGATAGCCGGTGATGAGTTTGGTCCGGCCGGATTTAAGGATGCTGACGCCGTCGTCCCAGGAGCCTGCATAACCACCGTCAGCGGTGTTTTCGAAGGCGTAGTGAACCACGAAGTCCTGGGCAAAGGACGCGCTACTGGTCAGGTTCTGCTGGGCGGAACTGGTGTAGCCCGAGTAGTATTGATAGCCCCGCAAAAGCTGTCCGGTGTTGGGCGGGGGGAGGCGATCCAGGGCTGCGGCGCGATGCCAGCGAACAGTGCTGAGCCAAGGATCCACTTGGCCTTTTTCGAAGACCACGTGGGCGCAGGAAAAGACCACCCGGGGGTGTTTCACCACGGCGCCGCTGCCGGAGCCGCGGTAGTTCGTGCCCGTCCGCTCCAGCACCGCGATCGCCCCGGTCATTGTGTAGGGGTATTCGCGGTAGTCGGCACTGCCGGCGCTGATGGGGGTCGCGGTGTAGGTCTGAGCCGGCAGGGGCAGCGCGACCGCCAAGGGAACAGCGAGCAGGATCGCGCGCTGGCGCCAGATCCTCGAGGGGCGAGTTTTCATGGGGGGGAAAAACCTCCGCGCACCGCGGACGCCACGGCCTCCCCGATCCGCTGTTCGGCCGCGAGCATCGCCGCGTTCCAGCGGGCGAATTCGGGCCGCGTGCGCCACGCGGGTAGGAGCGAGAGGGCAGCGCGATCGAGCCGCGCCGCCTGGTGCAGGCTGGGAGCACGAACCGCGGTCGCGAGATTGTGGGAGATGGTGGCGTTGACGTTCGGCAGCAGCTCGAAGAATCGGGTGCCCTCCTCCGTGGACACATCCGCCCTGGCGAGGTACTTCTCCACGGCTTCCCGCTCCCTGCGGTCGTCGAGATCAGCCCGGGCGAAGAGGCCGGCGCGCACCAAGGGCTGGGACTGAAGCCAATCCACGCGCTGTGCGAGGGTGGGCAGGAAGTCGGTCGGTGCCTCCAGGGAAAGTCGATCAAGGGCCACCCAAGCCGCCCGCCGCAGGGCGGCGTCCCGGACCGGATCCAGCATCTGTTCCAACTGCGGCACCGCTTCCCACGCCAGAGTGGCCACGGCCAGATCGAAGGCTTCGAGGAAACCTGGGCTGGCCTGCCGGGCCCAGTTTGGATCGTGGAGCAGTTCCAGGGCGCGGTCCCGCACCGGGGCGATCCGGCCAGCGGACGCAGAGGCGCGCCAGTCATTGCGGAGCGCAAGGGCCCATTCGTCGGCGGAGTCGCGGCGGGCGTAGATCTGGGCCGCATAACTACCACCGACTGACGGATCGATCTGCCCGAGCTGATCGAGAAGCCAAACGCGAAACGTGGGAGCTGCTGCGAGGTTACCTCCGGGACCCACCTTGAAGCGGAGACCCGTGGCCGCGTCGACCCGTGCCTCAAGCTGAGCGAGGAGCGCGGCGACTGCGGCCGCGCGAGGGCTGACCCGGAGTTGGGACGCGGCCGCATCGAGGAGCCGGGCGGCCTCGGCGGGAGAGACGCCGCCGCCCAGGGCGCCGTGGAGCGAGGAGAGCTGCTGCGTCAGCGTGCGGACTGGTTCGTCCGGCGAACGCGCCGGCGGGACGGGACGGTCCGTGGTGCCACCCGACGAGGCTGACGCATCGGACACCGGACCGTGGGGACGCAGGGTTGGATCGGGCGCGCGACCGAATTGCCTGAGCAGCGCGATCAGTCCCAGAGCCACGACTCCGATTAACGTCCAACGAGCGGCGACGCGCGTCATGGCCAAGGGGTGTCTGAACCAGTCGTTGGCGGGGGCGAGATGCTCCAGCCGGCGTCGTGAGGCGCCACGCCTGTTGAACGGTTTAGAGCGCGCGACAGCCGGCTCACGAGGGGAGGGCACGGGCGGATGGGCGGAGTGTCAAGCGCTCCGAGGCGGAGCGTCCGCCGCGTCCTTTTTGCCTCGCGCCGTTGGGGGCGCTCGAACTTCGTGCGGCGGTCGGTGCCAAGCGGAACCGGCCGCCGCCGATCCCGCGCTACGATCGGTAGTCCGCGTTCTCGCTCACATACTCGTGGGTCAGGTCGCCCCCGAGGATGGTTGCGGAGGCCGCGCCGTTGCCGAGGGCGATTTCCAGCTCCACCGCCCGCTCATGCGGGGGGAAGTCGATTGGCGCGGTGAAGACGCCGTCGGCGCCCGGCCGGCTGGCGTAAAGTTCCGCCCCGCGAAGGTGGGCCACCAGCGCGGCTTCCTTCTCCGGGTTGAGGCGGAACACGCCGCCGGCGAAGATCTCGATGCCACCCAAGGTGGCCCGCAGGCCCGAGAGGTCGGTGCCCGGGGCGTGCGCGCCCACGTGCTTGCCGATGGCTTGGATGAGGCGGCCGACGTTTGGATCATTCCCGGCGACGGCACACTTGAAGAGCGGACCGTTGACGACCGCCTTGCCGAGGGCGCGGGCCAGCGTGGGGCTGGCCGCGTCGCGTACCGTGACCCGGATCACGTGGCGCACGCCCTCGCCGTTGCGCACGACGTCCTCCGCGAGGTCGCGGCACACCTGGTGCA
>JBEDEF010000149.1:0-3236 GCA_041175845.1 Verrucomicrobiota bacterium | reverse complement strand
TTTCCCGGCTCTGCAGGCGCAGCAGGGCCTGGTAGGCAGCCTGCTCGTGGACAAGGGCCTCGCCCAAAGGCTCGGGCTCCGTGGCCGCTGCCCGCAACCGCTCCACCGCACGCTCCATCCCTTGGATGACCGGCTGCCAGAGGGCCTCCTGCCGCGGCCCCCGCGCTTCCGCGGCGGCCTCACCCGCCTGCGTGAGCGCCTGCTGCTGCGACTCCAGGACCACCTTGGCATCCGCCGCGTAACCTGCCTTGGCGCCCTCCCGCCGGAGGCGCCAGGTGGCGCTGATGATCTGCTTCTGCAGTTCCGTAAGGCGCTGGGCCTGCTGCCCCTGCTGACCACCCTCCCCCTCGCCGGAGTCCTGACGTTGCTCGCGGAAGATCTCGTCGAAAGGCCGTACTTCCGCGAAGAACAAATCGCCTTGGGTGCGCCGCGGGCGGCCGTCGGGCCCGGTGTCTTCCGCCCACGCGTGCCACGTCACGAGGTCGTCGGGCTTGGCGCCGAGCTCCTCCAGCCGCAGCAGGTGGGCGAAGGGCCGTTTCTCGCGCGCCGGGGCGTCCTGTCCGAGTTCCACCTCCACCGGCGTCCCGTCGGCGAGGGCGTAGGTCAGACCGTGTCGCAGCACACCGAAATCGTCCCACACCGTGCCCTCGAAGCCGACTTCCTCCAGCGCGGAAGGCCGCACGTCGCCGCGCGGGAGCGCCAGGCGGATCTCCGGGGGCCGGTTGGGCTGGACTTCGATCGTGAACGGAACGGGCGTCTTGGCGGCCCGGCCCTCGTCGTCCGTCAACTGAAGTTCATAGGTGCCGCTGGCCGCGGGCACGTGGCCGGCGAGCAGGGCCTCGGGCCGGCCCGGGGTGGGCTGCAGTTCGATTGCACCCTTGGTCGCGCCGCGGCCGACGAGACGCGCGGAGCGCACGGGCTTATTGAGGGCGAGCATCAGGTCCAGCCGGGTCCCCTCGACGGCGCTGACTCGCCGCGTGTCCTCGATGCGGCGCGGCGGCAGGCGCGTGTAATCAGGGAAAGTGAGGGCAAAGTCGGCGCGCATCAGCCGGGGATGCTCGAAGACGGAAACCCGGAATTCCGGCGTGCGGCCGCCCGGATACTCGACGTGGTAGGTCAGATCCCGTTGGACCTCCGGCACACTCCCGCCGAACACCGGATCGGCGAGGCTTTTGACCAGGGGAATCGTTCGCGCGGCGGCCCCGGACTCGCGGACCACCAGGGTGACGCCCGCGGGCACCTCGCCCCCGAAGCGGGCCAACACGACGAGGCTTTCGCCCTTCTCCAGCTTCGTGTCTCCCGGAGTGACGGTCACGCCATCGCCACCCTTCCACGAGGGTTTCTCGCCCAGCACTGGGGTGACGCGCAGGTAGGACAGCGAGGCGACGAAGAGCCCGCACGCGAGCCAGTGGATGGCTTGCCCGGCCAAGATCCGCTGCCACGGCAAGACGTCGCGCCAGTCTGCGCGCGCGGCTTGGGCAGCCGCCTCCTGCAGGACACGTTCCCGGAAATAGCCGCCGGGACCCGCAGGCTCCCCAGTTTGCTGGACCGCGGTCAGCAGGAGACCATCGAGCTCCGGATGGGCGGCTTCGATGCGCCGGGCGAGCCAGCGGTCGTCGATCGGGCGGGTGAGCTGGTTCAGGGCGAGACCAAACGCGAGGGCGGCGCCGAAACCGGCGACCGCGGGCAGCACGAGGGGGGAGGTCCAGCCCAGGGGTCCCTGCAGCCACGCAAGGCCGAGGGCGAGCAGGGCGGAGGCGGCCCAGCCGGCAGCGAGGGCGCGCCAGAAGCGGAACCAACGGATCCGCGCGGCCACCCGCCGGAGCCTTTCGCGCAGAACAGGATCTTTCATGGGGAAGAAGCCGCCGGGCGGATCGCCCGGCCGGCAAGGAAGGTTTCGGCCAGCAGGACCAGCAGCGCGGCGGCGACGAGCCACCGCCAGAGTTTCTGGCGGCCCTCCGCCTCGGCGCCGAGCAGCGTCGCGGGGACCGCCGGCACCCCCGGGGTGACGCTGGCGCGGGTGACGGGAACCCCGAGGCGCTCCAGTTCCTCTGCTCCGAGCGACGCCGTCCGGCTCTCCGCGGGATCCACGTTGAAGGCCACGCGCAGGGCCGTCGCGCCGGTGCCGACCGTGTACACGCCGGGCGTCGAGGCAGCGCTGAAGGGCTGACCCGCCGTCACCGGGAGGACCTCCTCACCGGGCCCGCGCACCGGGCCGGCGGCGAGAGCGGCGGGCAACATCACCGGGTCGCCGACCGCGTGCTGCGTGCTGAAGCCTCCCGTGCCCCCGGCCGCCTCAAGCAGCGACCAGAGCAAGGGGACGAACTTCGAGGAGAGGGCGAACTGGCTGTCCGCCGGGTGCCAGCCGCTCGTCCACAGGAGCAGACGCCCGCGGCCCCGCGGGACCTCCACGAGCAACGGATGACCGGAATCGAGCCGGACGAGCACCCGCGCGCCGGGCAGCGCGGCCGGATCGAGCTCGCGGTGCCGCCACACGCGGATGCGGCTGAAGTCGCTGAAGCGGGCGTCGGTGAAAGGGGCCAGCAGCGGATGCCCGAAGTCCACCTCGGCCCAGAGGGCGGGGCGTTCGACCCGCGCCTCGCGCAGCGGCACCGCGGGGGTTCCGGCCAGACGACCCAGCGCCTCGCCCTCCCCCGCCCCGGCGCCGCGCAGCAGCACCACCACGGTGCCTCCGTCCGCGAGCGCCCCGCGCAGGGCCTCCTCGTTGCCGCCGAGCGCGGAGACAAAGATCACGCGGGCCGCGGCGAGCTCCGCGGCCGCGAGCGGCACGGTGGGCGGGCGCGCCTCGACGCGCACGGCGACCCGCGGCGTCTCGGCCAGCGCCCGACGCAGGAAAAAGAGCGGCTGCGCCGGATCTTCGGGCGGCTCCGCGCCCACCCACAGCACGAGCGGGCGTTCCTGTACGGGGGCGATCCAGTGGAGCGTGTTGTCGAAGGGATCCTCATCCCCGGAGAGCACCAGCCGCTCGTCCCCTCTGGCACCGGCCGGACGCGCCAGCGTGAACGTCCTGGTCTGGCCCGGGGGCACGTAGGCCTCCACCGGCTCGCCGGCCGCCGGGCCTTCCGCCCCGGGGGTGACGCCGGGCCTCCGCCACGTGAGCGCAAAGCGTTCCTGCCGGGAAGCCGCCGCGTTCGCGACCCGCACCCGCACCTTGGCCTCCGGGGCGCGCGGGCCGTCCGCGGCCTCGGTCAGCAGCTGGAGCCCGGCATTCGTGG
>JBEDEF010000148.1:0-4318 GCA_041175845.1 Verrucomicrobiota bacterium | reverse complement strand
GTCCCCCGGCCCCGGCGGCGCCCGCCCGCCCGGGGGACTCCGTGAAGCTCGAGAAGTACGTCGTCACCGGCTCGCTCATCAAGCGGCTCGAGGGCGAGGGCGCGCTTCCGGTCGTGACCCTCACCCCCGATGAGCTCGAGCTGCGGGGCATCGCCTCGGCCGAGCAGATGCTGATGGAGCTGAACATCAACAGCAACGGCCTCGACAACCTGGCGTCCAACGCCGACGTCGTCGCCGGCCAGCAGCGCGGCAACAACGGCGCCACCTCGGCCAACCTGCGCATGCAGGGCGCCGGCGCGACGCTCGTCCTCCTCAACGGCCGTCGCGTCTCCTCGCACGGCCTCAACGGCGGCGTGGTCGACCTCAACCAGATCCCGTTCGCGGCCATCGAGCGCGTCGAGGTCCTCAAGGACGGCGCCTCCGCCATCTACGGCACCGACGCGGTCGGCGGCGTGATCAACTTCATCCTCAAGACCAACTACCAGGGCCTCGCGGCGAGCGCGGCGGCCGACGTGACCCAGGACGGCGGCGGCAACATCTTCCGCTACAACCTCGTCGGCGGCTGGGGCGACCTCGACCGCGACAAGTTCAACCTGATGGCCTCCTTGTCGCTCTCCGATTCCAAGCAGCTGCGCGGCGACCAGCGGGACTTCGTCAACACCTTCCAGGTGAACCGCGGCCTCTCGCCCGACACTCGCGGCACCCCGATCGCGACCCTCTTCGCCATCGGCACGCTCAACTCGGTGTTGAGCCGAGACAATCTCGACAACACCGGCCGTAGCACCGGACCGGCGGATCCGCAGAACCCGACTCTGCGCGTGAACGGCATCAACTACGTCGACCTGCCCAACGGCCCCGGCTACGCGGGCCTCGACGGCATGGGCCCCTACGACGAGGTCCTCTGGGCCTCGCCCGCCTCGAAGTACGGCTCGGCCTGGGACACCGGCCGCGCCGCCGTGCTGCAGCAGCCGGTGAAGAACACGAACCTCGTGACGCGCGCCACCTTCAAGGTCGCCGAGCGCCACCGCCTCTTCGTCGAGGCGGTCGTGGGCCGGTCGGAGTCGACCAAGAGCTTCTCGCCCAACCAGTGGTCGAGCGGCACGGCGGTGAATACCACCGCGCTGGACGGCCGGACGCAGGTGCCGAACCCGCTCTACAACCTCGCGTACCCGGCGACCGGCGCGAGCTACAATAAGGTGTTCAACACCCTCGCGGGCTACTTCCCGGCGCTGGCGGCGAACCGCGGCCTGCCGATGGCGTTCCGCTGGCGCTCGCTGCCGCTGGGCAACCGCGGCTTCACCACCACCACCGACACCTACCGCGGGATGGTGGGCGCGGAGGGCCCGCTCGGGTTCCTCTCGCAGTGGGATTACCGCCTCGGCGCCTCCCGCGCGGAGAGCAAGGGCAACTCCCTGCTGACCAGCGGCTACGTCTACACCGTGCCGTTCGTGAACCTGATCAACACCGGCGTGGTCGACGTCTTCTCGTACACCCAGACCCCCGAGGCGATGGCCGCGATCGACAAGGCCCGCGCCAACGGCGTGCGCCTCTACGGCGGCACCTACCGCACCGACAACGCCGACTTCGCCAGCTCCGGACCCGTGCTGAAGCTGCCCGCCGGCACCGTGCAGGGCGCGGTGGGCGTCGACTGGCGCGAGGAGAGCTTCTTCTTCTCCGGCGACAACCGGCAGAACCTGAGCTCCTCTGACGCGCTGATCTTCAACGCGCCCTTCGACAACAGCCTCGCCACCGCCGGCACCCTCAAGCGCACGATCAAGGCCGCCTACGCCGAGCTCCAGATCCCGCTCCTGCGCGGACTCGACTTCAACGCCGCCGGCCGCATCGACCAGTACACGGGCTTCGGCTCCTCCAAGAACCCGAAGTTCACCCTGCGCTGGGCGCCGAACGACGCGTTCCTCGTCCGCAGCTCCTACAGCACCGGCTTCCGCGTCCCGAGCTTCAAGCAGATGTTCGACCCGGTGACGGAGAGCCCGCTCGCCGCGACCGGCCTGATCGACCCGGGCACCGGCCAGCAGATCGCGCCCAACTCGGCCACCGTGCTCTTCGGCGGCAAGAGTGACCTCCAGCCCGAGGAGGCCAAGATGTACTCCGCCGGCGTCGTGGTGCAGGCGGGCCGCCACCTGAGTGGCAACGTCGACTGGTGGGAGGTCGACCGTACCGGCACGATCCAGAGCTTCGGCACCACCGTGCTGCTCGCCAACTACGCCCTGTTCCAGGACCGCTTCACCCGCAACGCCGCCGGCGCCATCTCGCGCGTCGACTCGCGCTGGGTGAACGCCGGCAAGACCTCCACCAAGGGCGTCGACTTCGGCCTGCGCGGCAACACCGACGTCGGCCGCGGCAAGCTCTCCGCCGGCTTCGACCTCTCCTATCTCCTCGGTAAGCAGTCCAAGCTGCTCCCCTCCGCGCCGTGGAGCCAGAACGAGGTCGGCCGGTTCACCCGCTCCACCGAGATCGGCATCAAGTGGAAGCACACCGCCTTCGTCTCCTACCGGATCGGCTCCTGGACGACCCAGATCAACAATCTCTACCGCGGCGGCTACATCGACGCGGTGCTGCCCGGCGTGGCCAACGGAACGGTCAAGCCCGCCAACTGGCAGGAAAAGGTGAAGCCCTACAGCCTCTACGGGATCTCCGTCGCCTACCGCGGCATCCGGAACATCACGATCACCGGCGGCATCCGCAACCTGTTCAACACCGACCCGTCGTTCTCGGCCGTCTACGACACGAACACGGGCGCCGGCAGCAGCTGGGAACCCCGCATCGCCGACCCCCGCGGCCGCTCGTTCACGCTGCGCGTCGACTACAAGTTCCGCTGAGCCGCCCCGCGGCCGCGACCCCTCGGACCCGGGCGGGACCTGCTCCCCCCGGGTCTTTTAGTGTCCGGACCCCGCAGTCCCAGCGGGCCACCGCCCCGCCTAGCGGTCCGCGATCCCTGGCGCCGTCGCCAGCTCGCGCACCGCGGCGTGCAGGCGCGGCGCGGTCTCCGGACCGAGCGAGTTGACCTCGCCGTACTCCGGCTTCGCCGTCCCCCGCACGTGGGGCGCCTGCCGGTCCCATTGGGTGCGCGGGATGATGTAGCCCACCTCGTCGTTGGCCAGGCCGAGGACGAACTTGACCCGCCCCGGGAGCAGCTGGCGCCACGGTGGCACCTCGAACGGCGACCCGGGGAAGTCGGCGCCGGGCAGGCTCTCCACGCCGCCGTTTACGATCTCCGGGTAGACCTCGCCCGGGACGCACAGCAGTACCGTTTCCCCGAGGCGCAGCGCCGCGACCTCGGAACGCACGTGGCCCCAGCGGCTGTGGCCGCGGTCCATCAGGCCGAGCACGGGGGCGAGCAGGAAATTGAAGTTGGCGACCGGCAGCTCGACCGTGCGCGCGTGGACCGCGAGGGGCGCGTGCGCGACCGGCGCCTCGGCGGGCCGGCGCAGCCGGGGCAGCAGGCGCGCGGCGAGCTGCCGCCCGACGGCGCGGCTCTTCTCGTGCGAGGGCGTCTTCAACAGGCGGTCGTTGAGCGGATCGCGCACGGTCACGCTCGGGTGGGTGGTCATCAGGCCGCCGACCGCGCCGTTGACGAAACACGCGATGCCGCCGACGCCTGGCGTCAGGACCTCACCGCCCTCGACCAGGCCTTCCTCGAGGGCGGTGCGGAGAAAACCGCAGAAGTCGGCCGTGATCTCGGTGCTGCGCGACCAAGGCGTCTCCGGGTGGTTGCCCCACGAGACGACGGTGCCGAGCGTGCGCCCGCCGTCGGCCGCGGTGAAGTGCAGCGCCCGCAGGTCGGCGTCGTACACCAGCGGCGGCCGCGTGTCAGCCACGAGGCCCTCCGGCGCGACTGGGACCTCGTGGACGGCGAGCCGCGCCGGCTGCAGGGCCGCGACCGCGGCGGCGAGCACGCGCGCGGCGGCGGCCAGGACCTGTTCCCGGTAAAGCGGATCGACGCCGCTGCGCAGGGGGTGCGGCCCCCAGAGGCCCATCAGGTCGGGGGTCGAGTGATTGTGGGTGGTCGCGACGATCGCGTAGGTGAGGCCGAGCTCAGGCGCGAGCCGGCGGCGGATCTCAACGACGTCGTCGTGGAACAGCCCGATGGCGTCGAGGACCACGCAGCCGACGCGCGTGTGGCCGTCGTCGACGACCCACGCGATGGCCTGCAGGTCGTCGTGGATCGCGGTCGCGCGGCGATTCTGGCTGAAGCCGGCGAGGTAGACGGGGCGCGCGGGGTCACCGAGGTCGGGGTTGATCTTCTCGCGGGCGAACCCGGCCCGGAGGGGGCGCGGTTCCGCGCGCCCCGTCTACC
>JBEDEF010000147.1:0-4593 GCA_041175845.1 Verrucomicrobiota bacterium | reverse complement strand
TTAGTGGCGGGTGGAGCCGGGGCGACCACGGTTTCCCTCGGGAGCTGCGATGCTGCGGACTACGGTGCGGGCGCGCGGGTCCTCCAGGAGTTCGCGCGCACGGAGCGCGGTGGCTTCCTCGGGCAACAGGAGGTGGTCGCGATCCTGTCGGTCGACAACTTCTTCGATTACTGGCTGCGACTGAATCACTTTACGCCCGCGGCGCTATTAGCCCTCAACGCCTCCCTGCTCGGGCGGGCCCCGTACGAGTTGGCGACAGTGCACACCGGGCTGTTGTTGGCCGCGCTGGTGCCGGCGGTCTTCTGGGCCGCGCGGGCGCTCGGTGGACAACGTGGGGCCCTCGCGCTGGTCGTAGCCGGGGCGGCCGCCGTGAGCCCCGTGTGGTGGTATGCGGTGGCGCACGTGGCGCCCGGGCAGTTGCTTGCGGCGCAGGCCCTGGTGTGGCTCACGTGGGTCGGGATCGTGCTGACCCGCCGGCAGGCCACGTGGGCCGGCGCGCCGCTATTGGCGCTGGCGTACTGGCTGCTGGCGGGCGCGTACAATTTTCTCCTGCCCGCGGCCTTGCTTCCGGCGGGACTGTACGCGGCATTCGCGCTCCGCGGCCCGGGAGTTCTGCGCCGGGGTTTCCGCTGGGCCGGGGTGATGCTCGCGCCGTTGGCGATGGTCGCGCTCGTTTTCCCGACCCGTTTCGCCGGATATGGGGAGCGCCTCACGCTGTTGCGGACGCACGATTTTGGTTGGCGCATTCCGGCGCTGACGCCCGAGGGCTGGATGGGTCTGATTGGCGGAACCGATCTCGCGGCCTGGCCGCTGGCTGGGGTGCGCGCGCTCCTCATCGCGGGGCTGGTCGGGCTCTGGGTCGTCGCAGGGCTCGCCGCGGCGCGGCGCCGGCCCGCCGCGCTGGCGCTGCCGCTGGCGGTGCTAGCGCCCGTGGTCGCGGGGTACGCGTTCCTGCAGGCACGTGGCGCGTGGTCAGGCACGAACGCCAGCTACGACGCCTACAAGCTGCTCGCGGTGTTCTACCCGCTGGTGCTGCCCGTGCTGTGGTCTTGGGCGGCGCTGCGGCAGGGTGGTGGCCCGCTGCGTTGGTTCAGCGTGTCCGCCTTGGTCGTGGCGGTACTCGCGGGTAGCGCCTTCGCTTCGGGCCGGATCCTCGCCGCGCTGGCTCACGCGCCCCTGCGCGTCACCTCGGAACTGGCGGCGCTGCGGGCGGCGGAGGCCCGGCCCGAGCTCGCGGCGGGCCTCAACCTCCTCGTGCCCGATATGTGGTCGCGCCTCTGGGCGAACGCGTTCCTCCTGCGCCGACCGCAGTACTTTGAGACTCACACCTATGAGGCGCGCCGCGACACCCCTTTGCGGGGCGCTTGGGACCTGCAGGGTGGGGTGGTTGGTGCTGGCTCGCCGGAGAGCGGCCGCCGGGAACTTTCGCCCCGGTTCGCCCTCGTCCCGGCCGGCCCTTTGCGTGCCGTCGCCACTGCCGGCTGGTACCCCGTCGAGCAGGCCCCGGCAGGCGGGCGTCCATGGCAGTGGATCGGAACGGAGGCGGAGGTTGAAGTCCGTAACACCGGCGCCACCGCCGTGCCGCTCACGTTCACGCTCCGGGCCAGGGGCTGGGGCCCCCGCACGCTCACGCTCCGTCCCATGGACACTCCCGCCGCCGGAGCGGCGTTGGCCCTCGGCGAGACGGAAACGGAGCTGGTCTGGCGCGGCTTCGTCGCTCCCCCCGGCGTCTCGCGCTGGGTACTCGCCTCCCCGGAACCCGCGCGGCCGGCAGGCGGAACGGATCCGCGGCCTCTCGCGCTCCAGGTCTTCCGGCTCACGGTGGCCGCAGCGGGGCGTTGACGCCCTTGCCGGCTGTCCTCTTCCTCCCCCGCCGATGGCTCCGCCGACGAACCTGCGCCGAACTTACGCCGGCCGGCGCGTCCTCATCACGGGCGGCCTCGGCTTCATCGGCTCCAATCTTGCCCGCGCCCTCGTCGGCCTGGGCGCGCGCGTTTCGATCGTCGACCGCCTGATCCCAGAATACGGTGGCAACCGACGGAATCTCGCTGGCATCGCCGCCCGGGTGCGCGTCCATCTGGCCGACGTGCGCGACTGGCCCCGCCTGCCGGACCTGATCCGGGGGCAGGATTTCCTCTTCAACCTGGCGGGCCAGACGAGCCATATGGACTCGATGACGGACCCGCAGACGGACCTGGACATCAACTGCCGGGCGCAGCTCGCGATCCTCGAAGCCTGCCGCCAGCACAACCCCGGGATCCGGATCGTCTTTGCCAGCACGCGCCAGATCTACGGTCGGCCGGACTACCTGCCGGTCGACGAGCGCCATCCGTTGCGTCCGGTCGACGTGAACGGCATCAACAAGCTGGCGGGCGAGTCGTTCCACCTCTTGTACTCGCGCGTCCATGGGATCGCGGCCACGGCGCTGCGGTTGACGAACACCATCGGACCCCGGATGCGGGTGCGGGACGCGCGACAGACCTTCGTCGGCGTCTGGATCCGCCGGCTGGTGGAGGGTCAGCCCTTCGAGGTCTGGGGCGGAGACCAGTGGCGGGACTTCACCTACGTCGACGACGCGGTGGATGCATTCCTGTTGGCGGCGGCGCGCCCGGAGGCGGTAGGCGAAATTTTCAACCTCGGCGGCCCGCCGCGTGTCACCCTCGCCCGCCTCGCGGCCATGCTGATCGAGTTGAACGGCGGCGGCTCCTTCGTGGTCCGCGCCTTTCCGTCCGACCGCCAGAAGATCGATATTGGTGACTACTACGCGGATGACCGCCGGATCCGCCGGCGCCTTGGCTGGCGGCCGCGCGTGGACCTGCGCACCGCGCTGGCCCGCACCCTCAGCTATTATCAAAAGGAGTTGCGGCACTACGTCTGACCCTGGTCGCCGCCGCCTGACACGTCGGCCAGCAACCCGGACTTGCGCCGCGCCGGGCTTTGGCGGCTAATCGGGAAATGGTAGCCCCGGCCCTGAGTTTCGTGATCCCCCTCTACCGCAGTGCGGAGACCATCGAGGCGGTGGTGCGTGAAATCGAGGCGATGGAGATCCCCGGCGGGCACGAGATCGTCCTCGTGCACGATGGTAGCGGCGAGGAGACCAGCCGGGTGGCCCGGGAGCTGGTACGTACAGCGCGGATTCCCGTCACGCTGGTCGAACACGCGCGCAACTTTGGCGAACACAACGCGGTCTTGACCGGCTGGCGGCACGCGCGCGGGGCGCACTTCGTCAATCTCGACGATGACGGCCAGAATCCGCCCGGCGAAGCCCTGCGGTTGTGGCTGCACGCCTGCGCGACCGGCCTCGACGTGGTATTCGGTCATTACGAGGACAAACGCCACGCGGCGTGGCGGAACCTCGGCAGCTGGTTCACCAACCGGATGACCGACTGGGCGCTCGACAAGCCGCCCGGCTTCTACCTTTCGAGTTTCCGGTGTGTGAGCGCCTTCGCGGCACGGCAGGTGATCGGCTACGCGGGACCTTATCCCTACCTCGACGGCCTGCTGCTGCAGGTGACCCAGCGCATCGGCTCGATCCAGGTGCGCCACGAGGAACGGAAGGCGGGGCGCAGCACCTACACTTTCGGGCGGCTGGTGCGGCTGTGGCTCAGCGCGTGGGTGAATTTCTCGCTGTTGCCACTGCGTTTGGCCACCGCGCTCGGGTTGTGCGTGGCCGCGCTTGGGCTCGTGGCGCTTGGCACGATCGCGTGGCTTTGGATCCAGGGCATCGGCCCGGAGTACGGCTGGGGCTGGACGATGTCCGTGATGCTCATTTTTTCCGGCACCCAACTGGTGATGCTGGGCCTGATCGGGGAATACGTGGGCCGGATGTTCATCGCGGTGAACCAGCGCCCTCAGGCGGTCGTCCGCGAGGTGCTGGTGTCTTCCCCGCCACCTCAGGCGCCCTGACCGCAAATCTCGTCCCAGCGCGCGAACTCGCGTCGCATCGCCCAGGCCACGCGCAGCGGAGCCTCCGGTGGCGGGGAGCGCCTGAGGCCGGTTAGAAAGGTGAGCGTCTGGAGGGTAACCAGGTAATCCTGCTGGTCGGGCCGGACCCAAGCTTCGGCGAGGTGGGCGCGGCACCAGGGCACCACGCTGTCGACAAGCAGTTGCTCCCGCCACCGCAGGGCGAGCCGGCGCGAGTTGTATTCGTCGCGTGCCTTCCGTCCCGGGGAACTGCTTACGTGGTGCCGGACTACGCTGCGCAGCGCGACGGCATTGACGCGGCCGATGGCCCGCGCGCGGTAACCCAGGTCGATGTCCTCGCCGCCGTTGACGTACCCCTCGTCAAAGCCCCCCAGCTCCTCCCAGAGTGCCCGCGACAGCAGGAGGCATGCGCCGGTGACCGCGGGCACGATCCGCACGTTGGCTGGAAGCGCGGTTCCGGCCCGGGGGAGTACCCGCGTATGGACAGGCTTGCCCTGGGGCGTGAGCTCAAGTCCGGCATGATCCACCGCGCCGGTGGCGGCATCGAGCTGGACGTTGCCCACCAGCCCAGCCCGGGCGCCGAGCTCGCGGTGGGCGGCAAGGAGCGCTTCGAGCCAGCCGGGGAGCAGTACGAGGTCGTTGTTGAGGAGAAGGAGCAGCTCGCCCCGG
>JBEDEF010000146.1:0-3361 GCA_041175845.1 Verrucomicrobiota bacterium | reverse complement strand
GACCTCGGCTGCTACCAAGCCGGCTCGCGCATCCCCACGCCACACCTCGACCGCCTGGCCGCGCAGGGCGCTCGCTTTACTGACGCGCACAGCTCCTCCGGCGTCTGCACCCCCAGCCGCTACGCCCTCCTCACCGGCCGGCACCACTGGCGCGACTTCCACGGCATCGTGAACGCATTCGGCCCACCGGTGTTCCGCCCGGGCCAACTTACCCTGCCCGCGATGCTGCGGCAGCGCGGCTATGCCACCGCCGCGATCGGCAAGTGGCACCTGGGGTGGGATTGGGACGCCATCCGCCGACCTGGGGTTAAGCCAATTTCCACCGGCAAGGGTGGCTCCGTCTGGGGTCCCGACGGCTTCGACTGGTCGCAACCCATTCCCGGGGGACCGCTAGCCCGCGGGTTCGACCACTACTTCGGCGACGACGTCATCAACTTTCCGCCCTACTGCTGGATTCAGGACGACCGAGTCGTGACGGCACCCGACACGCAAATGGACTCCGCGAAGTGGCGGGCGATCAAGGAAGGCAACTGGGAAAGCCGGCCCGGCCCCATGACCAGCGACTGGGACCCTTACCAGAACCTGCCTACCCTCACCCGCCGCGGCGTCGATTATTTGCGCGCGCGCCGAGGCTCAGACCGACCCTTCTTTCTCTATTTCGCCTTCCCCTCCCCGCACGCGCCGATCATCCCCAACGACGCCTTCGACGGTAAATCGCGCGCCGGGGCCTTCGGCGACTTCGTCCATGAGACGGATGATGCCGTCGGCCAAATCTTGCGGGCGCTCGAGGACTCGGGCCACGCCGAAAACACGATGGTGTTATTCTCCGCCGACAACGGTCCCGAGCGCTACGCTTACGCCCGCGACGAGCGCTACGGTCACTGGTCCTCGCATCCGTTGCGAGGCCTCAAGCGCGACCTCTACGAGGGGGGCCACCGCGTGCCGTTCCTCGTGCGCTGGCCGGGGATCGTCCGCCCAGGCACCGTGTGCGACGCTCTCGTTTCGCAGGTCGATATCATGGCGACACTGGCCGGCATCGCCGGGTATGACTTACCGCCGAACTCCGCCGAGGACTCCCACGACCTGCTACCGCTGCTCCGCGGCGAGACCGCCCCAGTCCGCACCGCTCACGTGCATAATACCAACGCCAATGGATACGCGATCCGGGCGGGAGACTGGGTCTTGATCCTTGCCCGCGACGGCTACGTCTCCACCCGGGACCGGGCCTGGGAGTCGCGGCACAAGTACTCGGCCGACGATACCGCCGAGGTTGAGCTCTACAATCTCCGCGTCGATCTCGCGCAACGCCACAACGTCGCGACTGCCCATCCGGCCAGAGTCGCCGAACTCACGGCCCTGCTCCAGCAACTGCGCGCGCAGGGACACAGCGCGCCCCGACTAACGCTACCGCGGCGCTAAAATCACTTCCCCTCCCCTCATGCATTCCCTCCGCCGCCTCGCCGCCCTCCTTCTCTCTTTCCTCGCGGTCCTGCCCGGGCTGCGCGCCGACGCGCCCCCCGCGTTTGAAGAGATCCGCAAGATCGACGTGCACTCGCATTTATTCGAGGACGCCCAGGTCTTCCACGACCTGTTCCGCCGGCTGAACGTGCGAACCGTGAATGTCTGCGTGCCCGGGGGCGACGGGCACCTCGCGACGATGGACCGCGTCGCCCGGCACCTTTACCGGATCGAGCCCACCCTGTACCCTTTCACCGCGACGTTCGACGTCACCGGCCATGCCGCGCCCGACTACGCCGCGCGGGTGATCGCCTGGCTCGATGCCGCGTTCGCCGGGGGTGCCGTGGCGGTCAAGATTTGGAAGGAGGTGGGGCTCGGCCTCCGTGACGCTTCCGGCCGCTTCCTGTTGCCCGACGATCCGGTCTTCGACCCGATCTACGCGCACCTCGCGCGCGTCGGGAAGCCGTTGCACGCGCACCTTGCCGAGCCAATCGACGCCTGGCTGCCGCTCGATCCAAACAGCCCCCACCATGGTTATTACTCTACCAACCCCCAGTGGCACCTGCACGGACGCCCCGAATTTCCCAGTCACGCCGCGATCATCGCCGCGCGCGACAACATCCTGCGCAAGCACCCCCAACTCGTGGTGCTGGCCGCCCATCTCGGCAGCTTGGAACACGATCTGGACGGAATCGCGCGCCGGCTGGAGGAGTTTCCGAACCTTCACATCGAGGTCGCGGCGCGGACGCGGAACCTCACACGTCATCCACCCGAGCGCGTGCGGGCGCTCTTCGCGCGTTTTCCGAACCGCATTCTCTACGGCCTCGATTCCGGGTGGAAGCCGCACCTGCGGGAGCGGCCCCCGACTGATTCC
Source organism: Verrucomicrobiota bacterium (assembly GCA_041175845.1). Taxonomy (GTDB): domain Bacteria; phylum Verrucomicrobiota; class Verrucomicrobiia; order Opitutales; family Opitutaceae; genus ER46. The sequence continues at coordinate 1,029 of JBEDEF010000146.1, read as the reverse complement.
CAGCGGCAGGCGCACGCCACGCAGCTGGAAGTACGCTACCGTGCCGATTTCGCCTACTACGCGGGCCGCGGCGAGGTCTTGCATTCGGGACGCAAGACCGAGGCCCTTGGGCTCTCCCGCGAAGCACTCGCGCAATTTTACCACGGTAACGCCGAGCGCCTCCTCCGCCTCCCGGCAGCCTGGGCCGGACGCTGACGGCCGACGGGCACGTCAAGTCCCCGCTGCCCAATTTCGCCCTCAATCGCCGCGGCGCGGCGGGCATCTCCTACCTCGCGGCGTGCCCGACCCAGCCCAAATGCGCGCACGGGACTTCGTGCCTAGCGAGTAGCATGGTCGGCGATCCAAGTTAGAGCGTCCACGAGGGCGGAGCACCGCTGAGATTAACCCGGTGACCAGCACAGCGCGCCATGCGGGAACGCGGTGGGGGCGGGCTCAGGCGCGCTGCCAAACGATCTACACCAGCAAGCGGTGGCAGCGAGGTGCAGCGTGAGGTTTACCAGCGGGTAAGCAGCGGAGGCGCGACCCCAGAGCGGGGCACCGAGCCTGCACGAAAGCGCAGCGAAAGGGCGGAGTTGCTTCAGCGGCTGCCCCCACACACTGCCCCATCACTACCGAACAAAATACTCCGGCCAGGCCGACTAGGGTATTTCGCGGAAGCGACCAACTTAGGCAAAATCTCTCTCCAGGAGCCGGCTGGGCGCTAAGGCACTAATATGAGCGTCGCGATCGCGAGCGTGATGTCTAGCGGCCGCAACCTGGACTCCGACAAGCAAGCGGGGCGGTCGGCCACGAAAATCAGTCCGAGGAACTTGCGCCGTCGGCGCCGGCGGAAGTTACCGCCGCCGGAGCGCGGACCGAGCGGCGGACGACAAAAAAAAGCACCCGCCCTCGCGGGCAGGCGCTTAAATTGGCGCCCCCACGGGGAATCGAACCCCGCTTTGAAGATTGAGAATCTCCTGTCCTAACCGATAGACGATGAGGGCGAAAACTGAACGCGGAAGCGTTGGCGATTTCGCCAACGCGTCAAGT
>JBEDEF010000145.1:0-9306 GCA_041175845.1 Verrucomicrobiota bacterium | reverse complement strand
CCCTTGCCCGGCAACTGGGCCTGTCCGCGACCGCGGTCTCGCTCGCCCTGCGGGGCAGCCCGCGCGTGTCGGCGGTGGTACGGGCGCGGGTGGAGCGGGCGGCGCGGGTGGCGGGGCACGTGCCCAACGCCCGGCTGGCGGAGCTGATGCGGGAGGTGCGGCGGTCCGCGGCGCCGCAGTATCGCGGGACGCTGGGGGCGCTGTGGTTGTTCCCCGAGGAGGAGCCGTGGCGGGAGCGGCCGCTTTACGCGCACCTCGGGCAGCTGCTCGCGGGGGCGCGGGCGAGGGCCGAGGCGCACGGTTACCGGCTGGAGAATTTCTGGCTGAAGGCGCCGGAGATGACGCCGCGGCGACTGGCGCAGATCCTGGCGGCCCGCGGCATCCGCGGGGTCTTTTGCCTCGGCAGCCTCGATCCGGAGGAGCGTTTTCCGGCGGCGCTGCGGCGGTTCGCGGTGGTGACGCAGGGCGTGAGCATCCCGGACCGGATGCACCGGGTGATGAGCCACTTCACGGCCGACGCCCGGACGCTGTGGGGTGAATTGCAACGGCGCGGCTACCGACGGCCGGGGCTGGGTATTTTGGTCTCGGGAGACCGGCGGACTGACCATCTCTACTCGGCGACGTTTCTCAGCGAGCAGGAGCGGGCCGGTACGGCGCCGCCGGTCCCGGTGCTGCGCGCCGAGGCGTGGGACGAAGCGGAGTTCTCACGGTGGTTCGACGCCCACCGTCCGGACGCCCTGGTGCTCCACCAGTATGCAGACTACGTGCGCGCGGTGGAGGCGTTTCTGGCGCGGCGGAAACTACGCGTGCCGCGCGACGTCGGGCTCGCTCTGCTGGACAAGATCCCGGACCGGGCGCGCTACGCGGGGATCTGCCAGGACCCCGTGCGGATCGGGGCGATGGCGGCGGAGCTGCTGCTGGGTCGCCTGCTGCTGCACGATCTGACGACGCCGGAGCATCCGAAGGTCGAGCTGGTGGGCGGCGCGTGGAACGAAGGAAGAACGCTCCGACTGCCGCGGGCGGGCGGTTGAAGGGTGGCCGCGGCTGAATGCCGCTCGTCGCCGACTCCAGACCGCTCGAAGTTACGTCGGCGGAGCGGGCGCTTGACCGATGGTGGACGGCCCCTTTGCCTGCCGCCTCTCGCTCGCCCCCGCGGGCAACTTCCTCGTGAAAAATCCCCCGCTGCTTCGTCGCCTCTTCCGCGTCAAGAGTCCCGAGTCGACCATGGGAGACGCGGCGAATGGCGGCCTGACGCGCAGCATGGGCTTGTTCGCGCTGCTGATGTTCAGCGTCGGGAGCATCATCGGCACGGGGATCTTCGTGATTTTGGGCGAAGCCATTCCGAAGGCGGGACCCTCGGTGCTGCTCTCTTTTGTGCTCGCTGCGACCGTGTGCGGTTTCTCCGCGCTCTCCTATGCCTAGCTGGCGGGCAGCATCCCAGTTTCCGGCTCCTCGTACTCGTACGCCTATGCCACCTTGGGCGAGTTGGTGGCCTGGGTCTGCGGCTGGTGTCTGATGCTTGAGTATGGAGTGTCCGAGGCGGCGATTGCCGTGGGTTGGGGACAGTACCTGAATGAATTCTTGGTCAACTTCGGTTGGCACATCCCCGCGCGTTTCGCCAATCCGCCGGGGGAAAATGGCGGCATGCTGAACCTGCCGGCTGCCGCGGTGGTCTTGGCCTGCATGGTGTTCTTGCTGCGCGGGGCGAGTGAATCCTCCCGGCTGAACAACGTCATGGTGCTGCTGAAAATCGCCATCCTCGTGTTCTTCGCCGTGGTGGCGGTTTCCGTGTTCGATGGGGACAAGTTTTCGCCCTTCATGCCCTTGGGCGTCGCCGGCATCGGGGCGGCCGCGGGCCAGGTCTTTTTCTCCTACATCGGCTTCGACGCGGCCTCCACGGCCGGCGAGGAGGCCAAGAATCCGCGGCGCGACCTGCCCATCGCGATTATCGGCTCCCTCATCATCGTGACCGCCCTCTACCTGCTCGTGGCGGCGGTGACGATCGGCGCGCACGGCGGACAGCCGGCGGATTACCAAGGCCAGGCCGGGGAGGCCATTCTGGCGCGCATCGCCGGCCGGGTCACGGGCGGACCCTGGGCGGGTGCGCTCATCGCGCTGGGTGCCGTGATCTCCATCTTCTCGGTCGTGCTCTGCACTCTCTACGGCCAGACGCGCGTGCTCTACGCGATGTCCCGGGACGGCCTCCTGCCCGCGGTCTTCCGGCAGTTGGATCCCCGCACTGGCACCCCCGTGCGTAACACGGTGATTGTGTCCCTGCTCATTGCGGTGCTCGCCTCGCTGGTGCCTTTGGGCCAGCTGGCGGAGGCGACCAGCATCGGCACGCTCCTCGTCTTCGGCATTGTCAACTTGGGGGTGATCAGTCTGCGGCGCAGCCGGCCCGAGCTGCCCCGCACGTTCCGGACGCCGCTTTACCCGTTCACGCCCCTCTTTGGATTGGTCGGATGCCTGTACCTGATCACGTCGCTGGACCGGATTACCTGGTTGGTTTTCGCGGCGTGGATGGTGCTGGGTCTGGCGATCTACTTCTCCTTCGGCTTCCGCCGCTCCCACCTCGCGGCGGTGCCGGCGGCGGGCGTCTCCTGAAGTTTTCCGCGTCGCGTTTGGTGCCCGGGGCGGGGGTCGAACCCGCACGACTTTTCAGTCAGGGGATTTTAAGTCCCCAGTGTCTGCCATTCCACCACCCGGGCGCGAGCGGAGCAAAGCCGGGCGGCGCCGGGGGTGCCAGCCCTATCCCACGCCACGCTGCCGCTGGGGCAATTGGGCCTTGCCGGGTCTCGCCCCCCCGCCCACGGTCCGCGCGGTGAAAATCGGTTTCCTCGGGGGGAGCTTCGACCCGGTCCACTTCGGCCACCTGCTCGCAGCGCAGGACGCGTTCGAGCAACATCAGCTCGACCGTCTCGTTCTCGTGCCCGCCGCCCGCGCTCCTCTCAAGCTGAACGACGTGCAGTCCAACGCCGCCGATCGCCTCGCGATGCTGCGCGCCGCGGTTGAGTGGGACCATCGCTTCGAGGTCTCCGATTACGAGCTCCAGCGCGGCGGAGTCAGCTACACGATCGATTCTGCCCGCCACTTCCGCGCGCTGTACCCTCACGACCGCCTCTTCTGGATCATCGGCGGCGACCAGTTACCCAACCTCCACCTCTGGCGCGACATCGAGCAGCTCGCCCAGCTTGTGGAATTCATCTTCCTCGAGCGGCCCGGTTACCCCGTTAAGGCGGCCCCCACTATCCCCGGGCTCCGCCTCCACCGCTGCGACGGCCACCTCCTTGCCATCAGCTCGACCGAGCTGCGCGACCGCATCCGTCGCGGGCTCTCCCTGGATTATTTCGTGCCCCACAAGGCGATTGTGTACATCCGGGAACACGGCCTTTATCGCTCTTCTCCATGACCCTGAAGCAATCTCCGGCCCTTGAGGTGGTGAAGGCGTGCTGCCGCGCCCTGGACGACAAGAAGGCCGGCGACCTCGCTGTGCTCAATGTCGGAAGTCAGTCCTCCATCACTGACTACCTGGTGGTCGCCTCCGCCACGTCGGAGCCGCACTTGCGGGCGCTCGGCATCGAGCTGGAGAAGGTGCTCGATGCCGCTGGCGTGCGCATCGTGGGCTCCGAGCGCGTGCAGGCCAGCGGCTGGCTGGTGATCGACGCGTTTGATGTGATGTTCCACCTGTTCCTGGCTCCCGTGCGCGAGCGCTATGCGCTGGAGCGCCTCTGGCGCGACGCGGTCGAGGTGCCGGTCGCCCCCCTGCTGGGCCTTGCTCCGGCGAAGGCGCCGCGCAAGGCGAAGCCCGCGAGCGGGCGGAAGGCCCCGGCCAAAGCGAAGGCCCCGGTGAAACGCACCGCCGCCCAAGCCAAACCGGGCAAGAAGGCCGCGCCGAAGCCGTCCGCGGCTGTCGCCAAAGCGGCGAAGACGGCCAAGTCCCGCGCGGCGCGGAGCTGACGCGCAGGCTGGGGCGGGGGCGGGCTTGGCCCGCGTTTCCGGGTCTCGCCGCACTTGGCCACGCGACCAGGCGGAACGAGGCTGCTTGCGTCGACGCCGGGGTGGGTGCCCGCGGGGTTGGCTCAATCCTGCCGCCTCATGTCTCCGCACCCATCCAGTCCCGGTTTGCCCCCGTGCGCCGGTCGCCCTTGGCGCCACGCGCTTCTCTCCCTGCTGCTCACGTTCCCCGCGGCCGCCGCGAATGAGGCGGAGCGCGAATGGGATGATGTCGCCCGCCTCCGTCGGGAGGCCGCCCAACCCGCTCGGCTGCGGCCCCTCGACCCGGTGCCCGCGAATCGCGCAGAGGCCGACCGCCGCCGGCGCGAGCAAGAGGAGGCCGCCCGCCGCTTCCGCGAGGTCGCCCGCCTGGCCCGGAGCTTTGCTGCCCGCCACGGTGCTCACCCGCGCGCTGGCGCCGCGGCCAAGCTCGCGATCCTGGCCGATCTCGAGGGCATCCTGCCTCGCGATGCACGCCATGCGGCCGACGCGCGCTCCGCGGCCGAGGCCTTCCGGCGTAACCCGCGCCATCCTGCCGCCGCCCGCGCCGAGGTTGCGCTCGCGCTCGAGCGCCGGGAGATCAGCCGCCGCACGCTGGGTCAGCCTTGGCACGCCCAGCCGGTCCTGGCGGAAGGAATGCTGGACCGCCTGCGGGGTGAATTCGGGGACCGGCCGGAGCTTTGGCACGCCGGCCTTACCCTGGCCGCGGCGGCGGCATGCGATGCCGGCCGCGAGGCCGCGCAGCGACTCTACCAGGCCCCGGGCGCGGCGCCCAGTTTGCGCGCCGCCGCACGGGAGGTGCTAGAGCGGTACACGCTCGTCCGCCAGCCGCTCGTCCTCACCCTCACACCCGCCGGGGGCCGCCCGACGGCACTGGAGCGCCTCGCGCCCGAGCGCGCAGTACTCTGCTTCTACGATGCGGAGCGCCAGCCCCTAGGGCCACCCGGACTGCACGCGTTCGTAGAACGGCCGCCCTCCCGCGTGGGCTGGATCTACGTGGCTCTGGGCCGGCCTGGTCCGGTGGCGAAGGGTGCACGAGCCCGACCCCGACCCGACGGTGTGCTGTGCCTCGAGCCTGCCGGCTGGCGGAGCCCCGTGGTCACCGCCCTGAAGATCAATCAGCTCCCCTACGCCTTCGTCCTCGATGAACGCCAGCGCGTCTCCGGTTACGGGCGTCTCGGTGAAATCCCGGCCCTGCTCGCGGGGATCGGCCGTCCGATCCTGCCATGAACGGCCACCTGCGTCTCACCCGGGTGGCTCAATCCACCGGACTGCTCTGCCTAGCCTGCCTGCTGCCGCGGCCCCTCCCCGCCAATGAAATCGTGTGGCACGGGCTGGTGGCGCCCGCAGAAATCACGGCCGGGGGCCTGGCCGAACTTGTCGCCGACGTCGCCAATGCCGGGGAGGAGACTTGGCGCGAGGGGCACTTCCTGGTCGCGCGCGATGCCGCCGGGCAGACGTTGGCCGTCGCCGATCTTTCGGGGATCGATCCCGGACAGCGCATCCGGCGCTCGCTGCGCTTCCCCGCTCCACCGGTCGGACCAGCGCACACGGTTAGCGTGCAGGCGTTGGAGCAGGATGTGGAATGGTTCGGGGAGTCGCGGCGGGTCACCTTCGCCGTCCAACCTCGGCCGCCGTACCTTGGGATGCAGTTGTCGGCGACGACTTTTGACGCCCTCGCGCCGGCCCGTCTCAGCACCGTCGACGCGGTGACTGCCGCTGCGCCCTATCGGCTGCGGGCCAAGGTGATCGACGGTTCCCGCTGGGGCTGGCACGCCGCCAACCTCTGGAACCGCAATGGTGAACCGCTGGATAATCCTCCGCCTCCCGGCGTCTATCCCGAATGTGTCCTCTACTGGGTGCGCTACCACGGACTCACCGGAGCCGTGCTCGAGATCGGACCGGAGCGGCGGACGTCCCTCACCGTTGCCGGCGCCGTTTCGCTGGCGAGCCAGTGGTTTCACGCGAGCCAGCCACCACGGCTGACCTCGACCGAAAACTTTGCCGGCGTTCCTTACCGGCTCCTGGCGACCTTTCGGGACGAACTAGGAATCACCTGGGAGACTTCCCCCGGGTATAACAACCAGGGTCAGCCGCTGGCCAACCTGCCGCCCCCCGGAACTTACCAGGTCACGCTCCAGTGGCGCCGGTACGATAGCTCCTTCCGTCTCTCTAGTGCCGGTCCGGCGCGCGAGGTGACCGTAACGATCACGGACGGACCCCAGGCACTCCTCGAAGTGGCGGGGGTGATCGCGGGGGAACCAATCTGGGATGACGCGCGCCGGGACTGGGCGGCGGAGCTCGCCGTGGTCAGGCATGCCTTCAGCGTCCCGGCGCCGGGAATTCTACGCGTGCGCGCGACGGCGGTCTCTGGCGGGGAGGTACTTCTCAATGTTTACGATGGTTCCGGCACGCCCCTGCGTTCCGGGAGCGGCGGCCTGGAACTCCCGGTCTCGCCGGGGCCTTACGCCCTGACGCTCACGGCCGATCATGAGACGGAATTCGCGGCGGTCGCGGAGCTGTTCCCCTACGCCCTCGCTCCGCGGCTGGCCGGGACCGAGGCGGTCAGCGCCCGCGTGAACCTGCCCCTTGCGCTCCCGGCCGTTTCTGCCACCGGGGCGGCCCCGATCGAGTTTTCGGCCGCGGCCTCCGGCGAGCCCAACGGCCTCCCCGCCGGACTACGCTTGGATGCCCGGACGGGCGAACTCTCCGGCACCCCGACCATCCCTGGCACGTATCGGGTCTGGGTCACTGCCCGGAACGCGGTGGGCACTGCTGGCCGCTGGCTCACGGTGTCCGTGGTGCCCCGCTACCTGCCAGTCATAGTCTGGCAGGGACTCGAGGGGCCGGAATCCGGCGCCTTACGTCCGGATTGGTCCACCGCCCTCGCGGCGCGGCTCCAAGCCCCCGCCGCGGGGCTAGCCGCGCCGAGCGGGAGCCTTACCTACACCGCGGCACGAATTCCGCCGGGCGGCGGCCCTCCGGTCGTGCTGGCCGTCCCCGCAGAATTGCCGGTGACCCTGACGGCGCTGACCGGCGAGATCCGCGTCACTGCGCATTATGCCGGCGATACCGACTACGAGCCGACGACGCGTACGGTGTCCTTCGTGGTGCCGGACCGGACGCCACCGCAGCCACCGCTTGCCGCGGGATTTCAGGCCCACGCCGTCGGCAGCACGGGCTTCGCTCTGGCCTGGGCTCCCTTCACGGATGGCGCCGGCGCCTCCGCGGGCCGACCCGCGCAAGGAATCACCTATGAGGTGGAACTAGATCTCGGGGTGCGGCGGACCACGACAACAGTGCCCGGCGCGTCGTTCAACGGCCTGGCGCCGGGTTCGGCGCATCACGTGCGGGTGCGGGCGCGGGACGCGGCGGGCAACGTGAGCGGCTGGCTGGCGGGCGGTTTCAGTGTGGCGCTGCCCGCGGTCGATCCGGACTCCGGTACTGGACCGGTTTGGCTCGACGTCAACGGCGACGGGATCCGGGACGAGCTGATTCCGCCGGGCCCGGCGTTCGGCTGGTTTGCCGCTGAGGCCCACGAGGAGTGGGTACGTTCCACCGAGTGGACGTGGGCGCGCGTGCCGGACCTGGGCCTCTCGTGGGCGGAGGGCTGGAGCCTTTACGTCGGCGGGAGCTGGCAGTTGGTGCCGGACGAGCATTGGCACGAGGTGCACCTGATCCGGCCGGGGTTTCATTTCCTGGCCCGTCCGGGCTACGACTACACCGTTGGCTGGCAGGTGGGGTCCCCACCGAGTGGGATGCTCCCGCGCCGGATCGCCTTTTTCCCGGCGGCGGAATTCGCGGCCCCCGGAGGGGAAGGCAACGTCGCGGAGATGATCGCGGCGGAATTCTTTCCGGCTGCGGCCCTGTACGCTTTTCCCCCGCATCTGGTGCGCCTCGGGCGCCCGCTGGCCACGGCCAGTTGGCGCGGTCTCAAGGCGAGCTTAGGTTCTAGTCGCGGGGGCGGAGGGGTGTTGCCGGTCGTGTTGGGCTCGGGTGGTGGAGTGCGTCTCGACCTGTCCGACGTCGTCGGCGGACTGCTGCAGCTCGGCCCCCGCGTAGCCTGGGAAGTCTGGGAAGGGCTCACCCGGATTGCGGGTGGCCTCGGTGCCGGGGGCACCTTGGAAATCAGTCTGCATGCCGCTGGCCGCTTCCAGCTCGGGCTGCGGCTCGATGACGCAACCACGGTCTGGTGCACGCTCGACGTGGCGCCTCCCCCGACGGGGACGCTGCGGGTCCCGGATCGAATTTGGATCAACGACGACGACGACTCCGGCAACATCGGCGGCAAGGATATTCCGGGCCAGGGCGTGGCCGATCACGCGGACACGGGCCCCTTTCCGGGGCGGGTCGACGGAACGCGGGACTTGGTGGATTTCTTTCCGCTCAGCCTACTTCTGCGTGAGTTGGTGGCCGCCTACCCGCCGACCGCTGGCTTCACCTACCACCTGAGTCAGCCGGACGCCGCGCTGAGCTTCGCGTACACGAGCCTCCCTGCGGAATTCGCCGAGCTCAGTCTGGACCAGGTGCTCACGACCGGGTTTGGCGATGACTTCACGCGGCCGCCCGGCGAGGCGACAACGCGCGTGGTGCCCCCCGAGGGGATCCTTTTGCACCGGGCGTTTATCGAGCTGGCAGGTCGTCCGGCCGGCGCGGTCCTGCTGGTGGAAGGACGCGGCGAGACCCGCGCCCCGGTGCGGCTCACCGTTCGTGACGGCAGGGGCGAAGCGGTGGCCACGTGCGAAGCTCCGCTGTGCGTCGTGCCGGTCGAGCGGATGTACCGCGTGCTCAACCTCCGCAGCACTGCGCGCAACGTGAACGGCAGCCTGCACTTGCCTACCCGCCTCGGCCCCGGCACGGCCCTGGCGGATCCGGGCGAATCTTGGCCGGACGCCCGGACCGTGGGGCGGCATCTGCTCTGGATCCACGGCTTCTCGATTGATGGCGAGGAGGCGCGGGGCTGGGCGACGGAGACCTTCAAGCGGCTCCACCGGCTCGGCAGCCGCGCGCGCTTTGTCGCCGTGCTTTGGCCCGGGGACACGGGACTCGATTACCATCAGTCGGTCTTTCACGCCTTCCAGGCTGGGGATGCCTTGGCGCCAGCGCTGGCGGCGGGTGGCATTGGCGGGGACCTTGCGATTCTGGCGCACAGCCTAGGTAACCTGGTGGCGAGCCAAGCGATCGCCGCCGGCGGACTTTCGGTGAGCCGCTTCCTGATGTTAAACGCGGCGGTCCCCGCGGAGGCTTACGATGCCAACCCGGAGGGAGGATTAAAGGGGCAGGTCGCGCCGATGACCCACGACACGTGGAGAT
>JBEDEF010000144.1:0-3348 GCA_041175845.1 Verrucomicrobiota bacterium | reverse complement strand
ACCTTTCGCTGCTCGGGCTGCCGCTCAAGGCCCACATCGTCGCCACTCGTCCCGGCCACGCGATCAATGCGGAGCTGACGAAGGCCCTGGCGGCGAGGCTGGAGGAGCGCCGCAAGGGCCCCAAGCGCAAGGCGCGTTCGGCGGCCGTGCTGCCGACGGAAACCTCCCTCGATATCCGGCGCATCCTCGATACTATCCCGCATCGATACCCCTTCGTGATGCTCGACCGCGTGTTGGAGTTCATCGGGAATGATGAGCTGGTCGCGATCAAGAACGTGACCATCAACGAGCCCTACTTCACCGGACACTTCCCGGCGAACCCGGTCATGCCCGGCGTGCTGCAGCTCGAGGCGATGGCGCAGGCCGCGGGTATCGTGATGCTGCGCCGCACCGGCAATAGCGGGAAGACCGCCTTCTTCATGAGCGCGGACAAGGTGAAGTTCCGTCGGCCGGTACGGCCGGGCGATCAGATCATCATCAACGCGAAGATCACCAAGGTCCGGGGGGACAAGCTCGCCGCGGCCGAATGCAACTGCACGGTCGGCGGCCAGGTGGTCTCCTCGGCGGAACTGATGTTCGCGGTGGTTGAGGAAGGGGAGGAATAGGGATGGCGAGCCGGATCCATCCCACGGCCATCATCGAGCCGGGGGCCCGTTTGGGCGTGGACGTCGAGGTTGGCGCCTATGCCTACGTCGGGCCCGAGGTAGTGATTGGCGACCGCTCCCGCCTGCACCATCACGCGTCGGTCGAGGGTGACACCTGGCTCGGCGCAGCGTGCGAGGTCTTTCCTTACGCCTGCATCGGTGGGCGCTCGCAGGACCTGAAGTTCGCCGGCGGCCGGCCGGGGCTCCGGGTCGGGGATCGTAACGTGTTCCGCGAATACGTGACCTTGCACGCCGCGACGCGCGACGGGGATCTGACGCGCGTCGGCTCGGACAACCTGCTGCTCGCCTCCTGCCACGTCGCCCACGACTGCATCTTAGGGAACCACATCATCATGAGCAACGGGGCCGTGCTGGCGGGACACGTGGTGGTTGAGGACCACGTGGTCGTGGGCGGTTACGGCGGCGTGCACCAATTCTGCCGGCTGGGCGCCCACGCGATGCTGTCGGCCACCGCGAAGCTGGTCCACGACTTGCCGCCCTACTGCCTCGCGGATGGCACGCCGGCGGAGGTGCGGGCCGTGAATCGGGTGGGACTGGAGCGGCGGGGCTTTTCCCCGGAGCAGCTGGAGCGGGTGAAGCGAATTCACCGCCTGCTCTATCGTGAGGGCCTCAACCGCACGCAGGCGCTGGAGCGGTTGGAGGCGGATCCCGACGCTGGGACGGAAGAGTTCCGGCGGATGCTGGAGTTCGCCCGGGCGAGTCAGCGCGGTCTCGCGCGCGGCGCGCGCGGCTAGGCGGCGGGCTCCCGCTCCACCGCGTCGAGCAGGGCCGCAAGGTCCCCGAGAGTCGTCAGGGGGTTCATCAGCGCCGTGCGCAGCCAGCGGCGTCCGCGGAGGGTCGTTTGCACGAGGTAATGGCTCCCGTCTGCGAGGATCCGGGCGCGGGCCCGCTCGTTGAGGGCATCCACCGCCGCGGGCGTCGCGCCGGGAAGGGTGCGTCGAAAGCAGACGATGTTGGACTCGGGCTCCACTGCGACTTCGAAGCCAGGGCGCTCCCGGATGAGGGCGGCGAAGTCGCGGGCGAGCCGGTGCGCCCGGCGCACGTGCTCCGCGAAGAGGGCCGGTTCACCCCCCCGCCAGAGCGCCGCGATCCGCAGGCTCAGGCTCAGCTTGGTGCACTCAAACGTGCGGCGGCCGCTGTCCCACCAGGGTTCCTCCGCGCTGGGGTCGAACAGGTACTGCGCCTCCTGGTTGAAGGCTGCCCATGCGTCCCCCGGCTGCCGGAACAGCACGGCGGTGGCGAGCGCGGGGTTGAGCAGCAGCTTGTGAAAATCCACCACCGCCGAGTCGGCGCGCTCGATGCCCGCGAGGCGGTCGCGCAGTTCGGGGCAGAAGGCCGCGGCCGCCCCGTGGGCCCCGTCCACGTGGAGCCAGAGCCCGTGCTCCGCGCAGAAGTCGGCGATCGCCCCGAGGTCATCGTAGCTGCCGGTCGAGGTGGAGCAGGCGGAGGCGACCACCGCGAAGGGGCGGCGTCCGCGCCGGTGGGCCTCGGCCAGCGCCGCGGGCAGCAACTCGGGCCGGAGCTTGAAACGTGCGTCGGTGGGTACGGTGACGAGTCCCTCGCGCCCACCGCCCATCACCTGCACGGCGCGCGCGGTGCAGTAGTGGCTTTCCTCGGACGCGAGCACCGCCCAGTCGGGGGCGGTACCCCGCTCGAGGGCGGCAGGTCCGAGCTGCCGGTTCCGGGCGGCGAGCAGGGCGGTGAGGTTGGCGAGGGTACCGCCCGAGGTGAGGAAACCCGCGCCGGCGGGCCAGCCGAGGAGCCCGGCGGTGGCTTCGACCACCCAGCGCTCGAGTGCGTTGGCAGCGGGGCCCATCTCGTACACCCCCATCGCATTGTTCAGTAGTTCGCTCGCGAGCCCGGCCAGCGCGGCCTCCGGGGCGGGTGCGCACACCTGGTGCCCCACGTAGCGCGGGTGGTGCAACTGGATCGACCGTGCCGCGAATTCTCGCAGGAATTCCACCAGCGCTCCCGGGGGCTCTGCCATCCGGCGCCGCCAGTGAGCGAGCTCTCCGGCCGGATCCACTGGCGGCAGGACGGGCCCCCGCCGCGCCTGGGCATCCGCCAGCAGGCCGGCGAGCAGATCGACCACCGCGTGTCCCTCGCGCCGGAAGCGCTCCGGGTCGAACGCCGCTGCCAGAAGGCTCATCGCGGGTTCAGGTGCGCTTGTAGACAAGCGCCGGGTCGAAGAGGCGCTCGCCGGTGAAGACGAGGTTCGGCGCCCCCGCCGCCGCAGCGTCGAGGTCCGCGAGGCGCCGGTAAAAGCAGGAGCGGTAGCCGTTGTGGCAGCTCGCATTGGCTGCGCCCCGCTGCTCGACCTTCAGCAGCAGCACGTCCTGGTCGCAGTCCGTGCGGAGCTCCCGCACTTCCTGGGTATTGCCCGACTCCTCGCCCTTGACCCAGAGCTTCTGTCGGGAACGGCTCCAGTAGGTCGCCTTTCTCGTGCGCAGAGTGTGGGCGAGGGACTCCGCGTTCATGAAGGCGAACATCAGCACTTCGCCACTCTGGGCGTCTTGGGTGATGCAAGGAATCAGGCCATCAGGCCCGAACTTGGGTTGCAGCGTCCGGCCAAGCTCGATTTCGGCCGTCGTGGTGCGGGGAGGAAAAGCGGGCGCGCTCATGCGGGAAGGCGGAGCAAGCCGGGCACGCTTGTCGGTGGCAACCTTAAGCCGTAGGCAGGCGA
>JBEDEF010000143.1:0-6760 GCA_041175845.1 Verrucomicrobiota bacterium | reverse complement strand
GTTCCCAGTGCCCGGCCTCGGTTCCGTCCAAATCGAGGCCGCCTGTGTTGCGCCCCCGCCCGCCGCCGACCCCCGGGCCGCCGCGGTGGAGCGTCAGCGCCGCGCCTTCGTGCTAGAGCTCCTCGGCTCCCGCCTGCGCCGCGAATTACCCGGAGGAGATGCCGGCTACGACGAGCTTCTCGGCCACGGCGTCGCCTCCGCCACCCTCTCTGTCCCGGCCGAGAGCTGGGCGGATGGGCTGGCCAACCTCGACCGCCTGGTGCGGCTAACCTTGGAGCGGGGTTTTGCAGCCACCGAAGTCGAGGCCTTACGCCGCCGCTACCTGCGTGCCGCGACGTTGGCCGCGGAGCAACTGGCGGCGGCCGACCCCGCGGTTTTCGCCGCCGGCCTGGTCGAAGCGATCGCGGAACACCGGGTCTTTCTGGGCGTGGAGGCGGAGGAGCGTCTGCGCCGGGAGTGGCTGGAAAAATTCACCGCCGCGGAGGCCTCCCGCCTCCTCCGCGCGCTCTGGCGGCCCGATGAGCTCGCGGTGCAGCTGGCAGGCGGGGTGCCGCTCGAGCTCACGCCCGACAAGGTGCTGCAGGAACTGCGTCGCGCGCGGCGGGGTGGCACTGGCCAAGTGCTGGCCGCGACGGTGCGCGAGACCCCGTTTGTGCTGCCCCGCTGGGGTGCGGGCGCCGGCCCGGTCGAGGAGCGCGAGCTGCCCGGACTGGGCGCGCGCCTCGTACGCCTCGGCAACGAGGTCCGCCTCAACGTGCTGCCCGGCCGGAGCGAGCCGGGTCTGGTGCACGCGGTCGTGCGCGTCGGCACCGGCCTGCTCGAGTTGCCGGGCCAGAAGCCCGCCCTGAAGGAGTTCGGGCTGAACACCGTGCTGGCCGGCGGGGGCGTGCACTTCCGCCCGGAGGTGCTCCGCGCGCTCGTCGAGGAGCGCCTCCTCGACTTCAGCTTCGACGTCGCCGACCGCGACGCCTTCACCTTTCGCGGCGTCATGCCCGCGGACCAGCTCGAGGTGTTTTTCGCGCTGGTGACCGACGTCCTGCGCGCCCCGCGGTTCAACAGCTTCACGCACCAGGATCAGCGCCTGCAGGCTGCCCTCGGGCGCGCCGCGGCCGGCTCCGGGGTGGGCGAGGGCCTCCGCGAGCTGCACGATCACCTCTTCCGGGGCGACGCGCGCTTCACCGGCGGCTCCCCGCTTGATTATATCGCCCTGAGCGTCCTCGACGTGCGCCGCTGGATGGAGCCCTCCCTCACCCGGGGCTACGTGGAGGCGACCGTGGTCGGAGATGCCGAGGCGGCGTCCGTGGTCGCATCGGCGGTCCGCACCCTCGGCACGTTGGCGCCCCGGGCGGCGCGTAAGGAGATGGCGGCCGCGCCCCGCCCGGTGCGCCTTGGTGCGGGACCGGGCTCGCACCGCATCGAGTTCGTCGGCGAGCAGCACGCCGCGCTCGTCGTCGGCACTTGGCCGGTCGAGGGCGCGACCGGACCGCGGGACCGGCTCGCACTGGAGGTGCTGGCCAAGGTCCTCGAAATGCGCGTCCGCGCCGAGGTGCGCGAGCGCCTCGGCTTCGCGTATTCGCCGGCGGCCGAGTTCGAGCCCTTCACGGGCCTGCCCGGCTTCGCCCTGCTGCGCGCGCAGATCGATTGCGCGCCGGGCGACGCCCCGCGCGTCACGCCGCGGGTGGTCGCGGTCGCGGCGGACCTGGCGCGCGACGGGGCGGATGAAGGCGAGTTCGAGGGTGCCCGGGGTATCGTGCAGGCGCGCGTGGGGGATGCGTTCCGGCGCCCGGCGTTCCTCGTGTCGCTACTGATGCGGGCCCAGGAGCGCCCGGAGGAGGCGGCGGCCGCCGTCGCGTTGCATGCGGGCCTCGCCGCGGAAATCACCCGCGAGGAGGTCAACCGGTGGGCCGCCCAGGTGCTGCCCGCGCCCCGGTGCCGCGCCGCGGAGGTCGTGCCGAAGGCGTTCGTCGGCGTGCTCACCCCCGGCCGCTGAACCGGCCCCCGGCGCGGTCGCCCCCGACGCTCCTGCGGCTCAGGCGGCGCCGAAAAACCGCAGCACGCGGCGCAGGGAGGCGACCATCCGCTCCACCTCCTCCTCGGTGTTGTAGAGGTAAAAACTCGCCCGCGTCGTGCTCGCGAGCCCCAGCTTCCGCATCAGCGGCTGGTTGCAGTGATGGCCGCCCCGCAGCGCGATCCCGTCCTCGTCCGCGAGCGTGACGACGTCGTGCGCGTGGACGTCCGCGAAGGCGAAGCTGACCAGCCCACCGCGCGGGCTCCGGGGCCCCAGCAGGCGGATGCCGGGCAATTGAGCCAGCTGGTCGTAAGCGAGGCGGGCCAGTGCCGCGTCGTGCGCCGCGATCGCCTCGCGGCCGGCCGCCTCGAGGTAGTCGCAGGCCGCCGCGAGGCCGATCGCCCCCGCGACGTGCGGCGTGCCCGCCTCGTGCCGTTCCGGCGAAGGCTTCCAGCGCGACTCCGTGAACCCCGCCTGCGCCACCATCCCGCCGCCGGTCTCGTCCGGCTCCAGCCGGTCGAGCAGTTCCCGCCGGCCGTGCAGCACGCCGATCCCGGTCGGCCCGCACATCTTGTGGCCCGAGAACGCCGTGAAGTCCGCTCCTAGTTGGCGCACGTCGAACGCGCCGTGGCCCACCGTCTGGGCGGCGTCGAGCACCGTGACCGCCCCCACCGCCCGGGCGCGCGCGCACAGCTCCGCCGCGGGGTTGAGGGTGCCGAGCGTGTTGGAGCCGTGGGTGAAGGCGAAGACCTTGACCGCCGGCGTCAGCAGCGTGGCCAGCGCCGCGGGGTCCAGCCCGCCCTCTGCGTCCGCCCCGGTCACCGGCACCAGCCGCAGCTCGGCGCCGCTGCGGCGGGCGGCCTGCTGCCAGGGCAACAGGTTCGAATGGTGCTCCATCTCGGTCGCCAGGATCACGTCTCCGGGTTTCAGCGTGGCCGTGAGGCCTCGGGCGACGAGGTTGATGGACTCGGTGGTCCCCCGGGTGAAGACCACCTCGGCCGCGTCCGCCGCGCCGAGGAAGCGGGCGACCCGCTCGCGGGCCCCCTCGTAGGCGCGGGTGGCGCGCATCGACAGCGCGTGCAGGCCCCGGTGCACGTTGCTGTTGTCCCGCTCGTAAAAGCCGACGATCGCGTCGATCACGGCGCGGGGCTTCTGCGTGGTCGCGGCGTTATCGAGGTAGGCGAGCGGCCGGCCGTTCACCTGCTGGTGCAGCGCGGGAAAGTCGCGGCGGAGGTCCTGGACGGAGGGCATCGGGTCAGGCAACGGGGAGAAGGGCCGGGAGTCAGTCTCGGAATTTCCGCGTCGCGTGGCGTCAGTCGGCGCGGGTCTCGGTGGTGGCGGGGACGGCGTCGCCGGTGAGGGCGTTGAGCACGGCGTGCCAGCCGAGGGTGGCGCACTTGATGCGGGCGGGGAAGGCGTGGACGCCCGCGAAGGCGGCGAGGTCGCTGATCTCCGCGGGCGCCTCGCCGGTGGTCACGATGTGGTGGAAGGCGTCGTAGAGCCCGCGCACCTCGACGGCCGTCTTGCCCTTTACCTGGGTCGTCATCAGCGACGCGCTCGCCTGCGAGATGGCGCAACCGGCACCGTCGAAGCCGATTTCCGCGATGCGATCCCCGTCGAGCCGCAGGTAAACGCTGCACTGGTCGCCGCAGGTGGGGTTGTCCCCGTGGGCGACCCGGGTGGCGGTCGGCAGGCGGCCCCGGTTCCGGGGGCGCTTGTTGTGGTCGAGAATGACCTGCTGGTAGAGCTCGGTGAGATCGCCGGACATCAGGCGAGGTTGAAGGAAACCCCCTTCCGCGCAAATCCCGCTTTCATCCGGCGCTCCTCTGGGGCTCAGCGCAGGGTTTGGAGGTAGGCCTCAAGGTCCGAGATCTCCTGTGGGCTGAAGATCGTCCCCATCGGAGGCATCGGGGAGACGGCGTAGTGCTCGAATCCGCGGGCCATCACCCTACTGGGCTCGAGCAGGCTTTCGCGGATCTGCGCCGGGGTGGCGCGCGCCGCCAGCCCGTCGAGCGCCGGCCCCACCGTGCTGCCCTGGCCGCCGAGCGCGTGACAGAGCACGCAGGCCGCCGGATGCCGGTGAAACAGCTCGGCGCCGCGCGCCGCATCCCCGGGGCCGGCGACGGCGGTCTCCGCGACCGGCGTCAGTTCCACCAGGCGCAGGTCGTCGAAGGCGGCCTCGCCGCGCGCCACGTGCAGCACGTTCACGCTGGCGGTGGTACGCTCGCCGCTGTCGAACTCCAGCTCGACCTCCGTCCAGCCGGTTTCGCGCCGCCGGATGGTCTCTGTCTCGAGCCGGGCGCCGTGGACGTTGAAGCTGGCCTTGCCGCCGAAGGCGGTTCCGGTGCGGATCCAGCCGGCGAGGCGGTAGCGCGTCTGCGGCCGCAACGGCACGTCCGCATGCAGGCTGGTGTCCGCGTCGGCGGTGGTGACGACGCGGATCCCGCGGCGCCCGCCGCGCGCATCGGCCGGCTCCGCGGACGAGGTCCAGGCGGCGTCGCGGTTGCCGGCCCGCGTGCCGTAGTCGCGCCGCCGCCAGCCGGCGGGCAGGCCGTCCGCGCCCACCGTCTCGAAACCGGGGTTCGGCAGCAGGTTCGGGCCCTCGCGGTGGGAGGCGACGCCGTGCACGCGGCCGAGAACCCGGCCCGCCTCACGCAGCCATTCGTCCCGCTGGTGCGCGGGCTCGCGCAGAAAGTTGGCCGTCACCGTCCGGATGGCGGGGGAGATGGGGAACTCAGCCAGCTTCACCGCCGCCGCGAGGCGGGTCAGCAGATCCGGGTCGCTGACCACGGCGGAGCCGAAGAACAGGCTGATCGCCGCGTCATCACGGCCGAGCGCGCGGACTGCGTTGCGCCGCACCGCGGGCTCGGCGTGCGCGAGGGCTCCGCGGTGGGTCGCGGCGTCGAGCGCGCCCAGCCCGTGGAGCGTCCACAGCGCGTGGAGGGCCGGGAGGGCGTTCGGCTCCGCGGCGAGGCGGCGCAGGGCGGGCACGGCTGCCTGCCGCCGGCCTTCCACCAGCAGGCGTTGCGCGGTCAGGCGCCAGAAGGGATTTGGATCGGCCAGCGCCTCCGTCAACCGGGCGTCGTCCGCGCCTTGCAAGGTGCGCCGGGGCGCGGGCGCGGGGGCGTCCCAGACCACCCGGTAGATGCGGCCGCGGAGATGGTCGCGGAGTGGATTCTCGTGGGCGCCGCCGACGCCGGTGCGCGCCGCGTAGCCACCGCGTTCCGGACTCGGGGTCGGGTTGTGCTGGATGATGTAGTTCTGCCAGTCCGCGAACCACACCGCCCCGTCGGGCCCGACCTCGGCGAAGACCGGGGACATCCATTCGTCGGTGCTGGCGACCAGGTTGAAGGCGTCGTCCGCCGCGTAGCCCGCGCCGTCGCGCCGGACGGAGAAGAGCGCGATGACCTTCATCGTCGGTTCGCACACCATCGCCTTGCCCTGGAGGCGCGGGGGCAGCTGGGCCGAGTGGATGAAGGCGCTGCCGGCGGCGGCGGTGTAGCCGCCGAACACATCCACCTGGCGGACGTGCGGGGTGATGGGCCGGGCCCGATCCTCGGTGTTGATGCGCCGGGCCGTCTGCGCCCGCATCCCGCGGGGGACGATCGTCGCCGGGATCCCGCCGAAGAAAAGGGGGGCGTTGTTCGCGGTGCCCCCGAACTGGTCTCCCGCCTCGTTCTGGGAGTGGCCCCAGGAGTTGTTGGTGAACTGGTGCAGGAACTCGAGCGCCGAGCCGTCGGCGCGGAACCGGAAGGTCCCCATCGCAAATTGCCGCTCCTCGCCGCCGATCGCCCCGCGGAAGCCGGAGTAACCGACGCAGCCGTAGAGCCAATTATCCAGGCCGTAGTGCAGGTTGTTGGCCTGCGCGTGGGTGTCGCCCACGCCCCAGCCGGTCATCACCTCGCGCCGCTCGTCCGCGCGGTCGTCGCCGTCGGTGTCGCGGAGGAAGAGGAACCGCGGCGGCTGGGCCACGACGATGCCGCCGCCAGTGAAGACGAAGCCCGTGGGCAGGTTCAGGTTTTCCGCGAAGACCGTGAAGCGGTCGGCCCGGCCGTCGCCGTCGGTGTCCTCGCAGATGCGGATGCGGTCGTTGCCCCGTCCGTCCGGGCGCACGTCGTGGGGATAATCCTGGGTCTCGGCGACCCAGAGCCGCCCGCGTTCATCCCAGGCCAAAAAGATCGGTTTCCCGATGTCGGGTTCGGCGGCAAACAACTCCACGCGCAGGTCGGGGGCGACTTGGATGCGTTCCCGACTGCCTTGGGTCGAGAGGGGCAGTTGGAACGTCACCGGCTCGGCGCGCTTCTCGTAATTCGCGATCGTCGGCCGCGTTTCGCGCTGCTCCGGTTGCCGGGCGGCGAGGAAACGACGCCACTCCGCCGCGCGCGCCGCACCCACCAGCGCGAGGAGCCTTTCGCGGGTGCCAGCCGCGAAGTCCGGGGCGTCCGGCGCCCCCAGGCTCGCAGCTTCGACGCGACGAGCCGCGGGTACCGCCGCAAGGGCCGGGAAATGCTCGGCCGGGGCGTCGAGAATCACCGCGTCGAAGCGTCGCACCAGATCCGGCGTCGCGTCGGTGGGCGCGGCAAGGTAGTCAAACCAGATGGCTTCTCGTCCCAGCTCTCGCATCAGGACTTGGCAGCGACTCCGTGGTTCCGCCGCGGGCGTGCCGAGGTAAAGAACGCGCAGCGGGGCGGCCACGACCGTCAGGCTGGTCAGGAGCAGGGCGAGCAGGAGCAGGAGGCGAATCATCGGGGT
>JBEDEF010000142.1:0-4341 GCA_041175845.1 Verrucomicrobiota bacterium | reverse complement strand
GTGCTCGATTCCCAGCCGATCCTGCGCCGGAATGAGACGATGTCCGTCCCGTTGCTGTACGAGTCCCACTGCCACACGCCGCTCTGCAAGCACGCGTTCGGCCAGCCGGGGGAGTACGCGGCGCGGGCAGAGGCGCGGGGCCTGCGGGGGATCATCATCACCTGTCATGCGCCCTTGCCGGACGGACTGGGGATCGACCATCGGATGGCGCCGGAGGAATTCGAGACCTACGTGGACCTAGTGGCCCGGACGCGGGCGGAATTTTCCGGCCGGGTGGATGTGCGGCTCGGGCTGGAGAGCGATTATTTCCCCGGAGTTGAGGCGTGGGCCGAAAAACTGCACGCGCGGGTGCCGCTGCACCACGTGCTCGGTTCGGTGCACATGCAGGTTACCCATTACAAGGCGAAGTACTTCACCGGGGACCCGTACGCGTATCAGCAATTGTACTTCACGCACGTGGCGGAGTCGGCGGAAACGGGCCTCTTCGACACCCTCGCGCATCCGGACTTGGTGAAGAACGAGGCGCCCACGGCGTGGGACTTCGCGCGGATCCGGCCGGACATCGAGCGCGCGCTGGACCGCATCGCCCGCACGGGCGTCGCGATGGAATTGAACACCAGCGGCCTGAACAAGGCGCTGCCCGAAATGAATCCCGGGCCCGAGATGCTGCGGATGATTCTTGAACGCGGCATCCCGGTGGTGCTCGGTTCGGACGCGCACCGGCCGGCGCGGGTCGCTGACCGTTACGAGCAGGCCCTGGATCAACTGGCGTCGCTTGGGTTCAAGACCATCAGCTTTTTCCTCGATCGGCGGCGCCAGGACGTGCCGATCGCGGACGCGCTGGCCTCGCTGCGGCCGGCGCCCGCCGCCTGATGCACGCGGAGCGGATCGACCTCTACGGCCTCACCCGCGAGGAACTTCGCCTGCAGTGTGTCCGCTGGGGCCTCGCGCCCCTACACGCCGCAAAGCTTTGGTCTCACCTCTACCTGGACCTCGCGGCGGACGTTTCACCCGCCGCGATGCCGAAGCTCCCGGAACGCGTGCGGGCGCAGATTGCCGCGGCGGCCGCGCCGGGCGTGCTCCCGACCACCGCGCGGACCGACTCGACCGACGGCTGGACGCGCAAGTTTCTCCTCGGCCTCGTGGACGGCGGGGCCGTGGAGACCGTGCTGATGCGTTTCCCGGGGCGCGTGACCGCCTGCGTGAGCTCGCAGGCCGGCTGCGCCATGGGCTGCGTGTTCTGCGCGACGGGTCAGATGGGGTTTCGCCGCCACCTCACCGCGGGGGAAATCGTCGCGCAGGCCGTGCACGTCGCGCGGAGCGCGCGGGCCGAACCCGGCGAGGGCGGCGACCGGCTGCGCAACATTGTCCTGATGGGGATGGGCGAGCCGCTCCATAATTACGAGGCGGTGATGCGGGCGGTGGAGATCCTACTGGATCCCGCCGGTCTGGCGCTGGCCGCGGACCACATCACCCTGAGCACCGTGGGCGTGGCGCCGGCGATCCTGCGGCTGGCGCGCGAGCCCCGGCCGCCGCACCTTGCGGTGTCGCTGCACGCGGCGACCCAGGAGGAACGCGCGGCGCTGGTGCCCGCGGCGAAACGCTGGCCGTTGGACGAACTGATGGCCGCCTGCGCAGCCTACAGCGCCGCGACCGGCCGGCGTATCCTGTACGAATGGACGCTGATCGCGGGGAAAAATGATTCCCCGGCGCACGCGCGGGCGGTGGGGCGACTCCTGCAGGGCCTACCGGCGCAAGTGAATCTGATCCCCCTCAACCCGACGGACGGTTACGGTGGCGCACCGGCGGAGCTCAGCTCGGCGCGGGCGTTCCAGCGGGTGCTGGCGGACGAGTTTTCGCTGCCATGCACCATCCGGCAGCGGCGGGGCATCGACATCGCGGCCGGCTGTGGCCAGCTGGCGCAGCCGGACTGAAGCAGCGGCTTAGGTGTGGCCGCGGCAGTTGCCGCGGATTCCGACCGCCACGCAGATCCAGCCGCAAACCTCTCCCCCAAAGGCGAACACGTCTTGTCCCGTCCCGATCCGCGGCGGCAGCTGCAGAGCTACCCGCACGGCTCAGCTCCGCGACCGCGCCGCCCGTCACCTCAACCCGGTCCGGTGCGCGTCGCGCAGTTGATCCAGGCGGTGGTGCCGGAGGCGTAGTGCTCCTTCTTCCAGATCGGGAGCCGCGCCTTGGCCTCGTCGATGATGTAGCGACAGGCCTCGAACGCCGCCGCCCGGTGCGCCGCCGTCACACCGACCCAAACCGCCAAGTCGCCCAGCGCCAGGTGACCGACCCGATGCGCCGCGACGGCCCCGAGCAACCCGAAGCGCGCGCGTGCCTCGGCGAGGATGCGTTCACCCTCCGCTTCCGCCAGGGGCACGTAAGCCTCGTACTCGAGTGACTGCACGGCCTGACCCTCATTGTGGTCGCGCACCCAACCCTCGAAGGTGACCAGGGCGCCGGCGCGGGCGTCCGCGAGCGTCGCGCGGAGCACGGGAAGCTCGAGCGGGGTGGGGGAGATGCGGAACATCGGACGCGAAGGTTCAGCCGCCGGCCACGGGAGGAATGAAGACCACGTGATCCCCCGAACGCAGCGGTGCGTCCGCAGCAGCGAAGGCGCCGTTGATGGCGGCCCGCACACGGTCGCCCGGTAGTGTGAACCCGTGGCGCGCCTGCAATTCCGCGTACAGGGCGGCGGGGGTGGCCGCGGTGGTCGCGAGGCGCTCATTC
This sequence comes from Verrucomicrobiota bacterium, assembly GCA_041175845.1. Classification (GTDB taxonomy): domain Bacteria; phylum Verrucomicrobiota; class Verrucomicrobiia; order Opitutales; family Opitutaceae; genus ER46. The sequence goes on along the minus strand of JBEDEF010000142.1, from coordinate 1,608 downwards.
GCCTGGCCCCGTTGCTCCCGCAGCAGCGCGAAATATTCGATGGTGAGCTCTGGCATTAGAGTGTGCCCTCCGGAGCACGATAGTCACGGCGACCGCCGGTCTTCTCCAGCAACCGGACCTCGCGGATCACAATCCCGTGCGACACGGCCTTGGCCATATCATAAAACGTGAGCGCCGCCACCGTGGCCCCAGTCAGCGCCTCCATCTCGACGCCCGTACGCCCCTCGGCCCGCACGCGGCAATGGATCGCGATCTCGCCCCGCGCCGGATCCGGCGTGATCTCCACCTGACAATCATCGAGCGCGAGCGGGTGACACAGCGGGATCAGGTCCGCGGTGCGCTTGGCCCCCATGATCCCGGCCAGGCTCGCGGTCTGGAACAGCGGGCCCTTGCGGGTAGCAATCTCACCGTCGCGCAGCAGCGCCGCGAGCTCGCCTGGCAGGGTGACGCGGGCAATGGCGTGGGCGAAGCGCCGCGTGATGGCCTTCGTACCGACGTCCACCATCGCGGGACGATTCGCGGCATCGAGGTGCGAGAAGGATGGAGTGGGGTTCACCAGGGAAAGAAGGGAGCCGAGTAGCCGGCGGGAAAGTCCGTCTCGCCCGCGGGCAGTTCAAGAAATCCATCCGTGCCGGCGAGGCCCGCGAGATCGCCGGAAGTGTTGGCCGGCTCGGGCCACGCGACGGGCGCGCCCTCGGGTCCCGGCGCGACGCGCACGGGCAGGAGCCAGGCGAGCGGCGGGCGGAAGGTGACGCCGGCGGCGAGCCGGAGCGTCGGCGGGGCGGTGGGGATCAACCCGGCGGCGTGGTCGAGCGCGGGCACGACGTAACGGTGCAGGCAGGTGTAGGCCGAGACCGGATTGCCCGGCAGCGCGAAGACCGGCACGTCCCGCGGGCTGACGCCGAACCAGAACGGTTTGCCCGGGCGTTGCGCGACCCCTTGGAACACCTTGCGCACGCCCTGTCGGTCCAGTTCCGCAGGGACGAAATCGAAGCGTCCTTGGGACACTCCGCCCACGATCACCAGGGCATCGTATTCCGCCAGCAGGTGCCAGAGACGGTGTTCCACCTCTGAGCGTAGGTCGCGGACGTGATGCCGCTCGACGCGCGGATAACCGCGGAGGGCGAGGGCGGCCGCAAGGGCGTAGTCGTTGCTGCGCCGGACCTGGTGAGGGGCCGCGGCCGAAGCGACGTCCACTAGCTCATCTCCCGTCGCGAGGACGGCCACGCGGGGTTGGCGGCTGACCGTGAGCCAAGGGTGGCCGCAGGAGGCGGCGATGGCAATCTCCTTGCCTCCCAGCCGTACTCCCGGGGCGAGCAGGACTTCATTCGCGCGATGGTCGCTGCCCCGCCGATGCACCGCACCGCCCGCGGGCGTGGCCGCGGCCTCAGGCGCGAGCTCGACCACGGTGCCGGAGCGCGTCGTCTGTTCGTACGGGACCACGCAATCGGCATCCTCCGGCAAGACCGCGCCGGTCATCACCTCGATGGTGGCGTCGGGCGCGGGGCCGAGGGGGAAGGGGACCATCCCGGCGGCCTGGACGCGGGTGACGTTGAAGCGGCGCATTCCGGCCGCGAGTGCGGAAGAGCGGAGCGCGTAGCCGTCCAT
>JBEDEF010000141.1:0-8040 GCA_041175845.1 Verrucomicrobiota bacterium | reverse complement strand
GACCAAGCCGAACGCCTTCTTGATGAGCTGAATGGTGGGGAGCGAAAGACCCGTCGCAGACTTAATCTGCTTACCGGTCTGGCCCGCTTCGGCGAGCTGCTTGACCTGGTTGCGCAGCTCGTCAGTCACAACACTCCGCTTGCGCTTACCCTTGGGCTTGGCCGCGCCCTTGGGCCGACCAGCCTTGCGCGCGGGCCGGGCCCCACCGGCTGAGGCCTTTAAAACTGCGGCGGCGAAGGCCTGCGCGGAATCGAAGTCGAACTGGGCAGGCAGGGCTGCCAACTCAGCTTCCAAGGTCTTTTCGAGGCTGGCGAGCTTGGCGCGGGCCGCCTTTAAATCCTTCAATTTTTTTGATAACATCACCGCTACGCTCGTAAACCGGACAGATATATCAAGTTCTATTTTAGTTTCGGAGACAGACAATAGGCTCAAATCGTCATCGCGTGATAGCCGCCATCGACAATCAGCTCAGAGCCCGTGATGAAGCCGCCGGCTCGTTCGCTGGCCAGCAACAGAGTTGCGCCAATCAACTCGCGAGCCTCGCCGAAGCGCTTCATCGGGGTGTGGCCAAGGATGCTGGCCACGCGGTCCGGGGACAGGATCTTGCGGTTCTGTTCGGCCGGAAAGAAGCCGGGGACCAGCGTGTTGACCCTGATGCGCTGCGGCGCCCACTCCCGGGCTAGGTTCTTGGAGAGGTTATGTACCGCCGCCTTGGAGGCCGAATAGGTAAACACCCGGGAGAGCGGAACGACCGCACTCATTGAGCCTAGGTTGATGATGCTGCCCCCCAGACCGCGTTCGACCAGATAGCGACCGAACACCTGGCAACCCAGAAATACGCCCTTGAGATTGACGCGCATAATGCGGTCGAACTCCTCTTCGGAAATTTCCAGGAAGGGCGTGGCCGAATTCACGCCGGCGCCGTTCACCACAATATCAATTCCACCGGAACGTTCGCGCACGGTTGCCAGCAAGGCCTCCAAGGAGGCCTTTTCCGCGGCCTCCGCCGGAAGGAAATAGCCCCGGCCGCCGGCAGCGTGAATGCGTTCGAGCCGCGGCGCAGCCTTCTCCGCCTGCCGCCCGACTAAGACAACTTCCGCTCCAGCGCCAGCGAGACCCTCGGCCATCGCTCCGCAAAGTTCGCCGGTACCGCCGATAACGACCGCCACCTTGCCGGTGAGCGCATAAAGTGAAGCCAAGTATTCCGCGGAAGTGGTCATGGGATTTTCGGTAAAGGCCGGAGGCAAAGCCGGCGCTGCGGTCAAGGCAACGGCAAACCCGGGGCGCATCCGGCTTGCGGCTCGAGCCTCATCGCGGGTATGCCGTAGGGATGCCGCACCTGCCGCTCGAGGATACTTTTCAGGATGTGATCGCCAAGGCCCAGCGCGGGCTCGCGATCAGCGACGCCGATTTAGCCCGCCGCGCCGAAGTGAGCCTCGAGGACCTGCGCGCGCTCCAGTCGGCCCCCCCCAAAGACGCGGTGCTCCGCCGCGTGGCGCGGCACCTAGGTTTGTCCCCAGATGCCCTGGAGGCACTGGCGCACCAGCGGTGGTATCCTCGAATCCCAGATTTTCCGACTGGGTTCGCAGCCTTCAGCACCCGACACGGCGAAATGCTGGTCAATAGTTACCTCATTTGGGATCCCCGGGCTCGAGTGGCGGCGGCGTTCGACACGGGTGCGGACTGTACGGCGATGCTCGATATCATCGCTGCCGAGGGCCTGCGCCTGCGTTACCTGTTTCTTACCCACACCCATCCCGACCACGTGGCGGACCTGGCGCGCCTCACCGCGGCCACTGGGGCAGAAGTGTGGAGCAGCGAGCTGGAGCCGGTGACCCACGCCGGGGCGCGCTCCTTTCGGGAGAACGCCCACTTTCACGTCGGTGCCCTGGCGGTGAAGACCCTGCTGACCGGCGGACATTCGCCGGGGCAAACCACCTACTACGTCACCGGGCTGAGTTGGCCTTTGGCCGTCGTCGGGGACTCCCTTTTTGCCAGCTCGATGGGAGGCAGCGCGACCAATTTCAAGGATCAGCTGCGCAACAATCGCCGCAAGATTCTGTCCCTCCCCCGTGACACGGTCCTTGCCTGTGGCCATGGGCCGCTGACCACCCTCGATCAGGAAAAAATCCACAATCCCTTCTTCGCCCGCTAACCGATGCCCTCCTCCCTTTACCCTCTTCTTCGGCAGGTACCATGGGCCCTGCTCGCGTTTTTCGCCAAGGCGGGCGCGACGGAAGCCGTTGTGTTCTACGCGGAGCCGAATTATCAGGGGGAAGCGCTGCGGGTCGAAGCGGGGGCGCGGGTCGAGGATCTCGCCACGCTGCGGCGCTCCAATCAGCAATCGTGGCGGGGCGCCATCTCCTCGGTACGGATTGAAGGCGCGGTCCGGGCGACGGTGGCCAGCGCCCCGGGGTTCAGAGGCGAACTGCTCGAAATCGGGGCTAGCATTCCAGACCTCTACGCGCACCCGCGGGGCGGTCAGACCTGGGATCGGTCCATCGCAGCCCTTCAGGTGCACGGACAGACCCGCGCGCCGCACACTCCCGCTTCTGCGGAGAAGGTACCTGGGCCGGTGGTGGTGATCCCGACGGCGCCCCCTCCGCCGAGGGTGGTGATCGTGGAAGCACCGCGGCCCCGCGTCGACCGACGAACCGCCGAGAGGATGGTCGAGCACGCCTTCCGCGAAGTATTGGATCGTCCGGCCGACCCGACTGGTCTCCGGACTTACCGCGAGCGCGTGATTGAACATGGGTGGAGCCAGCAGGAGGTCATCCAGCAGCTTCAGCGCAGCCCGGAAGCGCGGGCGATCCAGCCGGATGTCGCCATCCGTCGGATGTACCAGGAGGTGCTAGGCAGGGACGTGGACCCGGCGGGTTTGGCCCACTATCGGACGAAGTGGCGGGAGGGCTGGACGCAGGGCCAGATCCGGAATGACCTTCGCCGCAGTCAGGAGGGCAAAGTGCGCAACGTGCGGGAAATCATCGTACGGGCATATCGGGAGGTGCTAGGGCGCGATCCAGATCCTGCCGGCCTAGCTAACTATGAGCGTCAGATGCGCGAGAAGGGCCTGACGGAGCGCGACCTACGCCGCGCGCTGATGAACGGCGACGAGTACCGCCAGCGCCAAAAACGCTGAGCTCGCGCCTAGTCCTCCTCGATCGCCTTTTGCTCAGCGGCGGCCCAGCGGGGGCGGGGTGGCCCCTCACGGCCGCCCCCGGCGTTGCCAGCGTGAGCGGCGGCTCGCTCCTCGTCGCGCGTCTTCCCCACCAATTCGAAGAAGACCGGACACCCGTGGAGGCCGAACTCCTCGACCAATCCCGCTTCTAGATAACGTCGGTATTGCTCCGAAAGCTTCTCCTCCCGATTGCAGAAGAGCCGAATCCGGAACGGACGGTTGCCCGTCTGAGTGGCGTAGTAGATCCGGAACCGCCGCCCGGCGATCGCGGCCGGCGGATTCCGCTCGGCCAAAAAAGTCAGGTGCTGATTCAGCTTCGCCGTCGGGATTCGCTTATCGAGCGCGCGATTGAGCTTCACCGCCGCGTTGAGCATCCGATCCACCTCGTACCCACTCATTGCCGAGACGAAGATGACGGGCGAACCAGGCGTAAAGAAAAGGCGATCGAACAGGGCCCGTTCATACTTCTCCCGGTAATCACGTTCACTCTTGTACGGCTCGAAGCCTCCCTGCGCCTTAAACGCGTCCTTCACCAGATCCCACTTATTGACGACGATAACGATGGGCTTGCCCTCCTTCACCGCTTCGCCCGCGATCGCCTTATCCTGCTGAGTGACCCCCTCGAGGGCATCGAGGACCAAAAAGACCACATCCGTGCGCTTGATCGCATCGAGCGAGCGTAAGCGGGAGAAATACTCCACTGGGGAGGCAAGCTTCGTTGCGGCCTTGATGCCGGCCGTATCGATCAGCCGGAAAGGGTGTTGCTTCCCATCCCGCCCGAGGAACTCGAAGGGCAGTTCGATCGAGTCCCGGGTGGTGCCCGGCACCTCGCTCACGATCAGGCGTTCGCTCTGGAGCAGGCGGTTGCTCAGGGACGACTTGCCGACGTTGGGACGGCCGATGAAGCAGACGCAAAGGGGATCCGCAGCCGTGCGGGTGGGCGCGGCCTCGGGGACAGGGCCGAGCGCCTCGGCGATCGCGGCCCGCAGTTCCGGCTCGCCCCGACCGTGTTCGGCAGAGACCCGCAGCGGCTCGCCAAAGCCGAGGCGGTAGGCCTCGTCGAGGGCAACCTTCTCGTCTCCGAAATCGGCCTTATTCACGACCAGACGGACCGGTCGGCGGGACCGGCGCAACTTGGCCGCGATCCGCTCATCCAGCGCCGCGATGCCAGCGAGCCCATCGACGACGAAAAGAATCAGGCCGGCCGTCGCGATTGCGAACTCGACCTGGCGCTCGGACGCCCGGGTGAGGGCGGCCGGCGTGTCCGCCCCCTCGTAGCCCAGACCGCCGGTATCGAGCAGGGTGTAAGCGCCCTCGGCCACCTCGGCGGAGATGACGTCGCGAGTGACACCCGGCTGGTCGTGAACGATGGAAATCCGCCGCCCCGCCAAGCGGTTGAACAGCCGGCTTTTGCCAACGTTGGGCCGGCCGACGATCGCCACGATGCGGTTCATCGCGCGACTCACTTCCGAAGCCCTTGGACGAATCGGTCAATACGGTCGCAGGCTTCGATCACCTGGTCATAAGCGGTAGCGAAGCAGGCGCGGACATGCCCGCGGCCGTTCTCGCCAAAGGCCAGACCTGGGACCACTGCGACCTTGTGCTGCTGGAGGAGTCCGACGGAGAAATCCTTTTCGGAGAGGCCGGTCGCGGTAATGTCCGGAAAAGCGTAGAAGCTTCCGCGCGGCAAATGGCAGGTCAGGCCGGTCTCGTTGAGGCGGCGAACGATGACATCGCGGCGACGATGGTACTGTTCGCGCATCCGCAGCACGTTGTCCCAGCCGTTTTTCAGGGCCTCGAGGGCGCCTTCCTGCGCGATGATGGACGCGCACATCATCGCGTACTGGTGGACTTTCATCATGGCGTCGATCAGCGGAGCCGGACCGCAGGCGTAGCCAATGCGCCATCCGGTCATCGCGAAGGCCTTGGAGAAGCCGTGGAGGAAGATTGTCCGCTCCGCCATTCCGGGGAGGCTGGCAATGCTGGTATGCGTACCTTCAAAGGTGAGTTCCGAATAAATCTCGTCGCTGAGGACTAGCAGGTCCTTCTCCCGGCAGAAGGCGGCGATCTCCTCCAGTTGCCCGCGGGTGCAGGTGCCGCCCGTGGGGTTGCAGGGGAGATTGAGCATCAGGATCTTGGCCCCCGGCTGCCACGCGGCGCGGAGGGCGGAGGCGGTGAGCGCGAAGTTGTCGCGGGCGAAGGTGGGCACCGCGATACCCGCGCCATGCACCAGGGAGATGCTGGGATGGTAACTGACGTAGCAGGGCTGGTGAAACATCACCTTGTCCCCCGGATTACAGAAGGCCCGAAAGGCCAGATCCAGGGCCTCGCTTACCCCGACGGTCACGATCACCTCATCCTCGGGACGGTACGTGACTCCGAAGTGCCGCTCGACGTAGGTGGAGATCTCGCGCCGCAGCTCAATCATCCCCAGATTGGACGTGTAGTAGGTCTTGCCCCGCTCGAGGGCATAGATCGCCGCCTCGCGGACGTGCCACGGGGTGACAAAGTCAGGCTCCCCCACCCCGAGGGAAATCACGTCCTGACCCTTCATCTTCGCGACCAGCTCGAAGAAGTCACGGATCCCACTCTTGGGCAGGCCGGCCACGTGCCCGGCCACCCATCGTTGCGCATCGATGCTCATCCGGAGAGGGTGTTCAGGGCGCGACGTTGAGTCGCTGCGACTGGGAGTCATCCGCGCCAAGGAGAAAGCCCTGCTCCTTGTAGCAGCGGAGCATAAAATGGGTGGAAGTGGACAAGACGCCCTCAATGGTGGAGAGCTTCTCGGACACGAACGATGCGACCCGCTGGAGGGTGGCGCCGCGGACGAAAACTAGGAGATCGTAGCCGCCTGAAACCAAGTAGCAGGATTCGACCTCATCGAATCGGGCGATCCGTTCGGCCAGCCGATTGAAGCCGCCGCCCCGCTCCGGGGTTACCTTCACCTCGATCACGGCCCGCACGGCCAAGGCGGCGGCGGCCTCGCGGGATAAGTCGAGCACCGGGCGCCAGCCGAGAAAGATCCCTCCCCGGCGCAGCTGCTCCAGGTGCTGATTCACCTCCGCTTCGGTCAGCCCGGCCACTTGCGCCAGCTGGCCGGTGGTGAGGCTGCCTCCGTCGATCAGGAGCTTGAGCACTGGATTCATAGGACCCGTGGTTATCGGTCATCCCATCCCCATTGACGAGGACGAAGTTGCGCTGGGCACGAGCGCCGGATTGCAACGCGCCCGAAATCACCCCAGCTATCCCCTTCCGATGTTCGCCTCCCTCACCGAGAAACTCACCGGCGCGCTGCGTAACCTCCGCGGCGCGAGCAAGCTGACTGAGGAAAACATGGCGGCCGCCCTACAGGAGGTGCGCACCGCACTCCTTGGAGCCGACGTGCACTTTCGCGTGGTTCGAGACTTCATCGACCGCGTCCAGCTCCAATGCGTGGGCCAGGATGTACTGAAGGGCGTCGCCCCGGGCCAGCAGGTGATCAAGGTGATTCACGACGAGCTCGTCCGCCTACTGGGCGAAGGGGCCACCGGCCTGACCGCCACTCGCCCCCTGAAGGTACTGCTTGTCGGCCTCCACGGCTCCGGCAAGACCACCTCCACTGCCAAGCTGGGCCGCCTGCTGCGCCGGCGCGGGAGCAAGCCGTTCGTGATCGGGGCAGACATCTATCGTCCCGCCGCGATCGACCAGCTGGAGATCCTCGCGCGTCAGGAGGAACTGGGCTTCTACGCCGACCGGCAGTCCCGCGATGTGCCCTTTATCGGTGCCACCGGACTGGAAGCCGCCCTCGCGGCGGGGGCGGATTGTATCCTCTTCGATACCGCGGGCCGGCTGCAGATCGATGCAGACCTCATCGAGGAGGTGCGCCGCCTCAGGGAGCGCGTGCAACCGGACGAGGTGCTGCTGGTGGCCGACGGCGCCCTAGGCCAGGAGGCGGTCAACGTCGCCCAGGCGTTCCACGAGGCGCTGCGTTTGACGGGACTGGTCCTGACCAAGTTGGACGGCGACACGCGGGGCGGCGCGGCACTCTCGATCAAGGCCGTCACCGGCGTGCCGATCAAATTCATCGGCACGGGCGAGAAGGCCGAGGACTTTGAGGCGTTTTACCCCGACCGGCTGGCGTCGCGGATCCTCGGGATGGGCGACGTGGTCTCGCTGGTCGAGAAGGCTCAGGAGAACATCGACCAGAAGGAGGCGGAGCGGATGGCCGAGAAGCTCCGGCAGGCCGACTTCAACCTGGAGGACTTCCTCGCGCAGATGCAACAGGTGAAGAAGATGGGCTCGATGCAGAGCCTTATGGGGATGATCCCGGGGATGAACGGGATGCAGTTGCCGGAGGGCGCGGATCGGCAGATGGCGCGAACGGAGGCGATCATCAAGTCGATGACCAAGCAGGAGCGCCGCAAGCCGGAGATCCTCAACGGCAGCCGCCGCAAGCGGATCGCCGACGGCTCTGGGGTGAAAATCGTCGAGGTGAACCAGCTGCTGAAGCAGTTTCAGCAGATGCAGCAGATGATGAAGATGATGAAGGGCGGCGGCGGGAAGAAATTCCTGCGCCAGATGGAGGCGATGCGCGGCCGCGGCGGTCCGGGCCGCTTCTAGCGCCACGTGCGTTTTCCAACGGCGCAGCCGCGGGTTGCCAAGCCGGGGGACGCGGAACAACTCTAACGCGAAGCCATGCGTCGCCCCCTGCCCCTCTATGTGCTCCTCCCGCTGGCCGCAGCGCTCGGGCCCCTGCCCGCCGCGGCCGCGCCTGATTACCTGCGCGAGGTAAAGCCCATCCTCACGCAACACTGCGTGCGCTGCCATGGCGCGGCCAAGGAGGAGGCGGGCCTGCGGCTCGACACGGCGGCCCACGCGCGGCT
>JBEDEF010000140.1:0-8671 GCA_041175845.1 Verrucomicrobiota bacterium | reverse complement strand
GTACGCGTGCCGCTCAAGGGGCTCCCGGAAGTGTTGTCCACCCGGGCCAATCTCGCCCTGTATCGGCTCGCGCGCCACGGGGACCTGATCGTGGCTGCCGGCGGAGACCAGGGTGAGCTCGTCGGTTACGACCTGCGCGAGCGGCTGTCGCTCACCTTCCCCGGGAGCGCGTCCGCGCAGCTAAATCACTTGCTACCCGTGGGCCCGGCCCGACCCGGTCTTTTTCTCGCGCTGCGGAATAACGCCCCTGGCCTGGCATGGGTAGACTTTGCAGCCGCCGGGCCCCGCTCGGCGGAGACCCGCCGACTCGAGCTGCCTGGCCCCGGCCGATTCGGTGCCGTGCGCTTGCCCCGGCTGACGGGCACCACCGCCAGGGACCTGCAGCTGGAGCTCCGCACCAGCCTCGGCAGCGATGACACAGAAGGCTGGGGCGACTGGACGAAGTTACGCCTCGAACCGGACGAAGGCTGGCGCGGAGACGACCTGCAGGGACGCTCATTCCGCCTGCGCCTCTCGCTCGATTCCAACGACCCTTTCAGCCTGGATCGGGCCACGGTGTACCACCTGCCGCAGAACCGCCGCCCTCAATTGCAGGAATTCCGGTTGCTGCCCCCGGGCCTCGACCTCCTCCCCGCCGTGGAGCCCGCTCCCCCGGCCACGACGACGCTCAGCCAGCTGTTGCAACCCGCCCGCGAGGAGGCCCGCGGCCGCGCTAACCTGTCGGGCAGCTCGGTCGTGGCCGTACCCGGCGCCCGCGTGGCCACGTGGACCGTGCTCGATCCGGATGGCGATGCATTCACGGCCACCTTTTCCCTCCGCCGCGACGGTGAAAGCGAGTGGCGAGAGATCGCCGTGGGAACGCGCGAGCCCTTCGTACGTTTCCAGACACGGCAACTTCCAGAAGGCACGTACGAGACTAGACTAAGCGTGAGCGAGACGGCGCCGCGCCCGGCCGTAGAGCGCCTGAGCCATACGTTCGGCACCGACGAACTCGTCGTAGACCATTCGCCGCCGGAAATTCTCGCAGCGGAGGCCGCGCGCGGAGTCGATTCCCTGGTGATCACCGTGCGTGGCCGAGATCGCCTGAGCCTACTCGAGGGGCTGGATCTGGTGTTCAACCACGGGCTCCGCGAGAGCGTCCGGCAACCGGCGGACGGTATCCGTGACGGCCGCGAGGAAACTTTTATCCTCGAATTGCCGTTGGAGCGCGCGGCCGGGGCCAGCGCAGTCGAAATCAGTCTGCTCGATGCGGCAGGCAACGCCGCCACCGGCCGCCTGCGCTTCTGAAATACCGGCCGCCTGATGCGCGGCCGCAGGAGCGGTCCTAGCACGGTAAGCGGCCTGTCCGCGATCGAGCTTAGGCGAGAACGCCCATCTCAATCCATTTTAAGCAAATAGAATGCGTTAAAGTCCTGGATTTATCAAAACGCTTTCAAAGCCAGAAACGACGCAACCTGAGCTGGCGCCGTACGCAGGCACCACCATCGCGGTAGGCAGAAACGCTGATCCAACCGGAAACTCTGCCCTCCCTCGATGAACTCCACCCGCTCCCGCTCCGTCGCGCTACTCGCTCGGAACCTTTGGCTCCTGCTGCTCGCCTGCCCCTTGCCCTCGCGTGCGCAAACCGCTACGGCGTCGCCCGGACAGGCGGTCACGTTTTCCGTCACCGCGGAAGGGGAACAGCCCTTCACCTACCGCTGGTTCAAGGATGGGATCGAACTTCCTGGTGCGACGGCGTCGGCGCTCTTGCTCAGCAGTGCCACGGTCTCGGACACCGGTAATTATGTTGCGGAGGTGCGCAACGCTCAAGGAACCACGCTCTCCGCCCCCGCGGTTCTCGCGGTTGCGCTCCCGGAATCCGTCCCCGTGATCACGACCTCCCCTGTGAGCCAGACCGTCTTCGCGGGCGCCGCGGTAACCCTTTCCGGCGCTGCCTCCGGGTCTCCCTCGCCGGCTTACCAGTGGCTCAAGGACGGCAGCCCGCTCTCTGGCGCCACGGCGGGCACCTTGTCGATTGCCGCCGCCGCGCTGGCTGACGCCGGTACGTATGTCCTGACCGCCAGCAATTCCGTCGGTACCGCCACCAGCGCCCCGGCCGTCCTTTCGGTGAACCAGCCGCTTACGGCGCCCGTCTTCACGCTCCAGCCCGTGAGCCAGACTGTAATGGCCGGCACCGCCGTTTCCTTCTCGGCCGCTGCATCCGGCAACCCGGCCGTGTCCTACCAGTGGCGACGCGATGGCAACACGATCGCCGGCGCCACGAACGCATCTTACGCCCTCGCCGCCGCCGCGCTCGGCGATGCCGGAACCTATACCGTCACCGCCATCAATTCCGCCGGTACCGCCACCAGCGCCCCGGCCGTCCTTACGGTGAACCAGCTGCTTACGGCGCCTGTCTTCACGCTCCAGCCCGTGAGCCAGAACGTGATGGAGGGCGGCAGCGTCGCCTTCACCGCCGCGGTCAGCGGCAACCCATCCCCGAGCTACCAATGGTTCAAAGACGGCACCGCCATCGTAGGCGCCACGTCCGCGAACTACGGAATCGCCAATGCCGTCGCGAGCAGCGCGGGCGCGTACCACGTAGTCGCGCAAAACTCCGTGGGCAGCGCGACCAGCGCCACCGCGCTACTCACCGTCAGTCCCGCGACCGCGGCTCCGGTCATCACCACTCAGCCCATAAGTCAGACCGTGACGGTGGGCGCAACTGTGACCTTCACTGTGGCTGCCACCGGAAAACCGGCCCCGAGCTACCGCTGGTTCGTGCAGGTCAAGTCCGGGCGTTCGCTCACCAAGACCTACCTGCCGAACGCCACCAGTCCGAGCCTGACGTTGAGCGCGGTCGCGACCACTGATGCTGGAACGTACGTAGCGGAGGTCTCGAACTCGGCCGGCACCGTCACGAGCGCGGGCGCCGTTCTAAAGGTGACAACCAACTCCAGCCGGACGCCCAAGTCGCAGACCACTCTGATGAGTGGCACCACCGTCGCAAGCGCTCTCCCCGGCCGCTTCGTGGATACGCTGCGGGTGGACTTCAACTCCGATCGGAGCGCCGACCTTGTCTTCCAGCACCTCACCAGCGGCGCGGCCAAGGCGTGGCTCAGCCGCGATGCCCTTCGTCCCACCGAACTCAGTCTCTCCTCTCCGCCCAAGGCCTGGCGCCTCGCCACCGCGGCCGACTTCAATGGTGACGGGCGCGCCGACTTGGTCTGGCAGAATCCGGCTGCCGCCGCCGCGGAAATTCAGCTCCTCGCCGGCTCCACGCGCATCGGCACCGTCAGCCTCACTGAGATCCCTGCCGCGTGGCAGCTCGCCGCCGCCGGGGACTTCACGGGGGATGCGCTGCCCGATCTGGTCTTTCAGGACAGCACCACTGGTGAGCGTACCGTACTCGCCCTCACTCGCCTCCAAGCGGACGGGCTGAGGCCGTTGGCGACCGTACCGATCGAATGGGACATCGCGGGGGCGGGCGATTTCAACGCGGACGGCAGTACCGACTTGCTGCTCCACCACCTGCTGACCGGCGAGTGCCAGCTGTGGCTGTTGCGAGGGACCGTAAGTCTCGCCCGGCTAAGCCTTGGCCGGCCAGGCCCGCTTTGGGAACCAGCTGGTGCAACAGACCTCAACGGCGATGGCCGCTCCGACATCCTCTGGGAGCATCCGGTCACGGGCGACCGCTTAGCCTGGCTCTTGCCCGCAACGGGCGCCCCCATAGCGGTGCCCCTTGGACGTGAGACTCCCGGCTGGATCCTCTCCCACTAAAGGGCCGGCGCGTTCAGTGTTCGCTGCCGCCCGCCCGCCGGAGGTCTCGGCGCCGGCGGGCGACCACCTCGAGGGCCAACGCCACGGCTCGGATCTGGGTGGCAAGCGGCAGCCCGGGCGCCCGCGACCGCGGACGGGCGACCACCGCGGGCACGTGGATGAAGCCCGCCCGCAACCGGCGGCGCCGCGCGGTGTGCATCAGCGCATAGAATACGTGGTTGCACACGAATGTGCCCGCGCTGTGCGAAACTGCCGCTGGGATTCCTCGGCGAGCCAAAGCGGCACCGATCGCTTTCACTGGAAGCGTCGACCAATACGCAACCGGTCCACCCCGAACGACCGGACGATCTCGCGGTTGCGCCCCGTTGTTGTCGGGGATCCGCGCGTCCTCGAGATTGATCGCCACCCGCTCGGGCGTGATGCCAGCACGCCCTTCAGCCACCCCGAGGCAGACGACCACCGCGGGACGGTGCCGGCGGAGCAGGCGCGCTAGTTCGCGGCGCGCCCCGCCAAATACGCAGGGCAGCACTTCACCCGCGATCCGATACCCGCCCGCCATCGTGCCATTCAGCGCGCGCACAATCTCTTGCGAGGGATTGGTCGAAGCGCCGCCGAAGGGTTCGAAGCCGGTAAGCAGGATCACCGGCGTGAAGCGGGGGGAATTCGACGGTGGCAGGGAGAGCGACATCAGCGGAGGGCGGGCACGGGGAAACCCTGCACGCGGATGCCCGCCGCGGCGAGCGCCGACCGCAACCGCCGCGCGAACCCCACCGGGTCCGCACCATCTCCGTGCAGGCAGAGGGTATCAGCTCGCAACGGCGTCTCGCCACCATCCCAAGTATGCACCCGCCCCGAGCGGATAAGCTGGAGCACCTGGCGCTCCGCGGCATCCGCATCCGGGAGCAGCGCTCCGGGCAGCCCGCGCGCACGCAGGCTCCCTCCCCTTTCGTAGGCGCGATCCGCGAAAGCCTCTGCGCGTACGGGCGCACCCAGATCTCGGCGGGCGATCTGTTCCAGGAGGCTGCCCGCAAGGGCGATCAGCGGCAGGCCCGGAAAATCAGTCGCCAGCGCGCGCACCACCGCGAGGGCCAGCACCGGGTCGCGCGCCGTTTGGTTGTAGAGCGCCCCGTGGAGCTTCACGTGGGCGAGAACGACACCTTCCTCCGTCGCGAGGCGCCGGAGCCGCTCGGTCTGCGTGAGCACCAGCTCCGCGGCGGCGGCCGGCGTCACGGCCAGCTCACGTCGGCCGAAGTGGGCCGGATCCTCGTGTCCCGGATGCGCGCCTGCCCCGACCCCGAATTGACGGGCGAGGCGCAGGGTTGCCCGCATCGTTGCTTCATCCCCAGCGTGCCCCCCGCAGGCGATGTTGGCCGAGGTAATGAGGGGCATCAGGGAGGCGTCCACCGCCCCCCCTTCGCCGAGGTCACAGTTGAGGTCGATCGTCAGCATCGTCGACTCTCTAGCCCAAGCCGCAACTCGCGCAGTCGACGCTCCTGCAAGGCCAGCAGGGCCCGCGCCTCCCCAAGCTCGACCGCCCGGAACCGCAACTTGTCCCCCGGACGCAATTGGCCGAGCCGCGGCAGATCCGCACTGATGACGTGACCGAGACACGCATATCCGCCCAACGTCTGCGCATCTGCCAGCAGGACAATTGGCCGGCCATCAGGCGGCACCTGCACCGTCCCCGGGATCACGGGGACGGAATCGAGATTCCCGGGCGGTGGACGCGGGAAAGCCTCCCCCTCGAGCCGGAGCCCCATCCGGTCGGAGCGTGTGCCGACGGTAAACGCACGTTCCGCCCATCCTGGCAGCGCCGCTGCGTCCGAGCCCGCCAATACTCGGAGCTCGATTTCACTCTGCACCAAGGGTCGCAGTCGCGGATCGAGGGACCACCGCACCGGGGCCCGGTCTGCCTCCGTGTTGCGTAAGGGTAGCCAGTCGCCCGCACGCAAGGCCCGCCCGCTGAATCCCCCGAATCCCGCCCGCAAATCGGTGCCGGCGCCCCCGAGAACGCAGGGCAGACCAAAGCCACCCGCGCACGCAAGGTAGCTGCGCAGTCCCCGGGTCGTGGCCCCAAGGCTTAGCCGCGCCCCCGGGGGCAGGTAGACCGGACGCCCCCACGGAAACCCGTCGATTGGTGCCCCCGTGACGGCCACCAAAACACCCGTGGTAAACTCGAGCTCTGGTCCCGTCTGGGTGAGCTCCAGAGCCGCCTCTCCCTCGGCATTACCCACCAGCAAGTTCGCCATTCGCAACGAGAACGGATCCGCAGCCCCGGCCGGGGAAACCCCACTCGCTCGCCAACCCGTTCGGCCTAAGTCTTGCACGGTCGTCAGCGTCCCGGGTCGCCGCACCACCATCCCCGGTCCGTCCACCTTGACCGGCGTGTCGGCGGTCGTTGGAAAATCGCCCTCGGCCACCGGCTGGAAACGCACCTCGTCACCAACCGCCAATCGCGCAGGCGGCGTTTCTCGGACATCGAATAAGCGCCAAGGCGAGCGTCCGATTAGGTTCCAACCGCCTGGGCTGGCCTGCGGGTAAATACCGGTCTGCGCCCCCCCAATCCCAACGGACCCCGACGGGACACGGACCCGGGGCGTCGGGCGACGGGGCCGGGCCAGCACGGGCGGCAAGCCTCCCAAGTAGGGAAAGCCCGGGGCGAAACCGATGGCGCGCACGAAATACTCGGCACCTGCATGCAGCTCTGCAGCTGCAGCTGGGGTGAGGCCCGCGGCGGCTGCGACCTCGGGCAGATCAGGACCTGACTCCCCGCCGTAGATCACCGGGATCTCGACCACCCGGGGGCGCGCCACGGCGGCGGGAGCGGTGGCAACCCCTTCGAGGACCGCCACCAAAGCCTCGGCTGGCAGTGGAGGCATCCCCGGCTCAAAAAAGAGCGCGATCTTTCCAAACGCAGGTAAGACGTCCTGCACCCCCGGCGGGGGATTGCTCCGCAAGCGATCGGCCACGGCGCGGACGCGCCGGGCTACGATCCGGTCTGCCTCGTCCCCGAGGGAGAAGACGACCGCGGAATCCCCAAGGGCCTCCATCCTCATCGGAAGCTTTATCGACCGGTGTACACGGGCCGGCAAAGCGAAAAACCGGCAGGAAGGATCCGGTCCGACGCCAGCTGCCGGATTGGGTTGAAGTTTTACCTTAACCGCGCGACTTACGCGTCCTTATGAAGGCTCTCCCGCCCTCCTGGCTTGCGCTGCTACTCAGTCTCTTCTCCGGCTGCCAAAAGCCTGAAATCACCACGTATCGGATCCCCAAGGAGCAACCTCCGGCGGCGAAGGCGGCCAGCGCGGCACCCCCGGCCAATCCGGCGCCCGCGCGCGCTGAGATGGCAAATACCGCAGTCGCGACCGCCTCGGGCACTCCACTGGCTTGGACGGCACCGGCGGCGTGGACCGCGAAGCCGGCTGGGGCGATGCGCAAGGGCAGCTACGCGGTAAAGGGAGCGGAGGGAGAGGCGGACTTCGCGATCACCGCCTTTCCGGGCGACGTGGGCGGCGACCTCGCGAACCTGAATCGGTGGCGCGGCCAGCTCTCGCTCCCTGCGCTCAACCAGTCGGAATTCGCCGCCGCGACCGAGCACGTGGACCACAATGGGCTGCATATGACGGTGGTCGACCTTGTTGGCACCGGGGAAAAGCCCCAACGTATCCTCGGGGCGATGATCCCCCATGGAGGCGCCACGTGGTTCTTCAAGCTCACCGGCCCCGCGGCGCTCGTCGCGCGTGAGAAGCCCGCCTTCACCGCCTTCCTCGCGACCATTAAGCCGGCCGCCCCCGCGAAATGAACGACGTCGCCCGCCAGTTCCGGGATTTCTTCACTTCCCTCACGCTCACCGTCGTCCTGCTGGTCCTCGGCATGGTGCTCGTCTTCGCGGCGACCCTCGACCAGGTGAACCTCGGCATCTGGGCCGTTCAGGAGAAGTATTTCCGCTCCTTCTTCGTCCTCGCCCGAGTGGGGGATATTCCGGTGCCGGTCTTCCCGGGCGGCTACTTCATCGGCGGGCTCCTGCTGGTCAACCTGATCGCGAGCCACGTTTACCGCTTTAAGGCGACTTGGCGCCAGCTTGGCATCCAGCTCGCCCACGCCGGGCTCATCCTGCTCCTGATCGGCGAGCTCCTCACGGGGATCCTGCAAGATGACTTTAGCATGCGACTCACCCAGGAAGAGCCCCGCAACTACTCCGAAAGTTTCCGCGAGAACGAGCTCGCCATCATCGACACCACCGATCCCAAACACGACGAGGTGGTTGCCATCCCCGAGTCGATCGCCGCCCGTGGGGAGACGATCCAGCACCCCCGGCTGCCGTTCCGAGTCATTACCCGCCTCTACTATCCCAATTCCCTGCTCCGCCCCCGGGAGGGCGGGACTCCAGCCGCGCCGGCCAACTTCAAGGCCACGAAGGGCATCGGTCTGAACGTTGATCTCACCCCGCTGCCCATCACCTACAAGCAGGACGAGCGGAATCTACCCGGAGCCTTCGTCGAGCTGGTCGGCAGCGAAGGCCCGATCGGCACCTGGATGATTTCCGCGGACCCGCGGATGCCGCCCCAGCGCTTCGACTACGGCGGGCGCAACTACACCATCGCCCTCCGCTTCACCCGCGCTTACAAGGACTATACGCTTACGTTGCTCAAGTTCAGCCACGACAAGTACTCGGGCACCGAGATCCCGAAGAACTTCTCCAGCCGGATCCGGCTGCAGACGCCCGGGGGCGCGGACGACCGCGAGGTCCTCATCTACATGAACAACCCCCTGCGCTACGCCGGCTATACGTTCTACCAGGCGAGCTTCGAACCTGGTAACGACAAAGTCACGATCCTGCAGGTCGTCCGGAATCCCAGCTGGCTCATCCCCTACGTCGCCTGCAGCGTGATGACGCTCGGCCTCCTCTGGC
>JBEDEF010000139.1:0-3966 GCA_041175845.1 Verrucomicrobiota bacterium | reverse complement strand
GCCCACCGCGCCGCGCTCGACCAGCCGCCACAGGCCGGCGCGGTGGGCCCCGCGGTCGGCCTCCAGCCCCCAGCGCACCAGCAGCGCCACCTCGGCCAGCCAGCGGCGACGCGCGGCCACGGACGCGGGATCGGCCGAGGGCGGCAGCCGCGGCTGCACCAGGTCCTCGAGCGCCGCCATCGCGGGTACGCCCTCGACCGCCGGCGGGAAGGGCCAGTCCAGCGCCGGGAACACCAGTTCGCCGTCCTCGAAGGCCACCCGCTGGTAGAGCGTGAGGAAACCGGCGACGAACCAGCCGGGCAAAGCGGGCACCCGCTGGGTGACGAGGAACCGGACGTAGTCCAGCGTGAGCGAGAGCCGGTCGGCCTCGAAGTCGTCGCGGCGAACGATCATGAAGACCGCGAGCGCGTCGCGGTCCCATAGGCGGAGGTTCGGCAGGAAGTTGTAGCGCCGCCCGGGTTCCGGGAGACGGATGCCCCGGGGGCCCGGCGCGGGCTCTTCGGGTACGCCATTCAACCCGGGTTGGAGCAGGCGCCGCACCACCTCCTGGGAGGACGCGGGCTGCAGTTCCTCGTCGAAGAGGATCAGGCTGCGGGGGACCGCCGAGTGCCAGCGCAGGGCCGGGGGCAGCACCTCACCCAGCAGTTCGTGGAGGCGGTGGTGGGCCTCCACCACCCGCCGCGTGGTGCCGTCGGAGCAGCGGGAGAGGATCTCGTAGCCCATCGCCTCGCCGTGGCGCCAAGGGCGGCCCTTGACCTGCGCCTCGACGAGGAACGGCGGCAGCGCCACCGCCTCGTCACCTTGGGCCGCCAGCCGCGCCAGCAGCAGCAGGAGGAGCAGCGGCGCACGGCGCACGGCGGCGCGGTCAGCGGCGCGCCGCGAAGGCCTGGTACTGCTCGGCGACCCGGCCGGCCTTCTCGTCCCCGAAGTGGAAGTAGAAGCGCCAGCGGAAGGTCACGCTGCCCCCGGCGGGGATCACCATCTCGCCGGCCTTGGGCTGGTCCTTGAGGTTCTCGAAGTCGTGCTTGCCGAAGGGATTCGCGGCGAAGAGCGCGTAGGAACGCACGTGCCACCAGGTCGGGTGGCGCGGGTTCGACGGGTGGTCGAAGATCGCCACGCCGTACACCTTGCCGTCACGGGGCGCGTGGTAGTCGACCCAGGTGGAGCGCTTGCCCCAGGTGGCGTCGTTGCGGATGCCCTCGGCGTTGACGATGGTGCCCTTGCCCTCGTGCTTCTTGCCGCGGCCCTGGCTGTGCGTCGGGGTCATCCAGAGGGGCAACCGGATCGCCATCGACCCCTCCTTGGTGTCGCCGAGCACCGCGGGCTTGCCGGCCGGGGCCTTCAGCGTGACCTGATAATCGATGAACCGCGCGTCCGCGGTGCCGTGCAGGCGGAGGACGGTCTCGTCCTCCAGGTGCACCACCCCGTTGGGGCCGACCCACTGGTTGCGGGAGGTGATGCGCGCGGCACCGTCGACGACGGCGTGCGCGACGGACTGATTCACGATGCGGCCCTTCTGGTCGGAGTTCTCGGCCCAGAAATCGATGCCGTTGACGTCGCCATGGGTGAACCAGAGCGAGCGGTGGTGCGGGTGGTCCTCCACCTCCCCGGTCACGCCCTTCTGCATTGGATAATTGCGGGTCATCGGCGTGCCGTCCGCGGCGAGCACCGGGTAGAGGATGGGGCGCGGCGTGCCCTTGAAGATGTACTCGGTGAAGGGCTTGCCGGCGACGGTGACCTTGAGGCGGTCGGCGGCGGCGGTGATCTGAACGTCGCTGGCGGCGGCGCGCGCCGGGGCGGCGAGCAGGACGGCCAACGCGAGGAGGGGTAGGGCGCGGGTCAACATACGCGGGCAGGACGCACCAAAGCGCGCCAGGGTGCAAACAGGTTTTGCGGACGGCACCCGCGGCGGCTCAGGCGCGCGTCAGGTCGTACAGGGCGTACCCGGCGAGCAGGTTCGGCAGCAGGGGACACGGGTCGCGCCAGTTACCGGCCAGGTGGGCGCGGCGGACGACGCGGATGCCGTGGGCGGCGCAGAAGTCCTCAAAGTCGGCGATCGTCACCGGGTTGGCCGGGCGGCTTTCGAACCACGCGGTGGTGTAGACCTCGTTGCGCACCTTGCGGCCGCCAAGGAGCATCGCGACGCGGTTCTTCCAGAAGCCGTGGTTGACGAACCCCACCGTGAGCGCGCGCCCGACGCGGAGCGCCTCAAGGATGACGGCCTTGGGTTCCGCCAGCTCCTGCACGGTGCGGGAGCAGATGACCCGGTCGAAATGCCGCTCAGGAAACGCGCGCATCAGGGTGGTCATATCGCCCTGATAGGCGGAAACCCCGCGGCGCACGCAGGCCGCGATGCGGCTGAAGTCGAGGTCCACGCCAACGGCCGCGACGCCCTTGGTCTGCATCAGGTAGGCGAGCAGGTCGCCCTGGCCGCAGCCGAGATCGAGCACGCGGTTGCCGGGTTCCACCCAGTCCCCGATGATTTGCATGTCCACGGTGCGCTTTTCCATCGGCGGGGGCATTCAGGTCACGGGCGTCCCGGGGCGGTCCAGGAAGCCGCGGACAAGGCCATAGAGCTCCTCGGACTCGAGGAGGAAAGAGTCGTGGCCCAGGTCGGTGGCAAGTTCGGCGTAGGTCGCGCGCTTGCCGGCGCGGAGGAGAGCCAAGGCGAGGGCCCGGTTCTGTTCCGGAGGGAAGAGCCAATCGCTGGTGAAGCCGACAATCAGCGTCTCGGCTTCGACCGGGGCGAAGGCCGCCTCGAGGGAACCGGCCGTCTCCTCAAGGTCGAACTGGTCGAGGGCACGGGTGATGTAGAGGTAGGTGTTGGCGTCGAACCGGTTGATGAAGCTCTGGCCCTGGTGCCGGAGGTAGCCTTCCACCTCGAACTGCACATCGAATGCGGAGGCTTCCACTTCGGCGGCGCGGCGTTTCCGGCGGCCGAACTTCCGGTCCATCGATGCGTCGGACAGGTAAGTGATGTGCGCCATCATCCGGGCGATGGCTAGGCCGACGCGTGGGCCCTCTCCGAGCGCATAGTTCCCGCGGTTCCAAGCCGGGTCCTGCATGATCGCCTGCCGCCCGACCTCGTTGAAGGCGATGGCCTGGGCGCTCTCGCGGCCCGTCGTGGCCATCGCGAGCACGCGGCGGACCAGCCGCGGGTACTCGATCGCGAACTGCAGCGCGAGCATGCCACCCATTGAACCACCGATCACCGCGTGCACCGCCGCGACGCCCAGGTGGTCCAGGAGCAGCCGCTGCGCCCGGACCATATCCGGGATGGTGACCGGCGGGAACGCCGCGCCGTAGGGGCGGCCGGTGCCAGGGTTGAGGGAGGAGGGGCCGGTCGAGCCCTGGCAGCCGCCGAGGACGTTGGCGCAGACCACGAAGAAGCGCCGGGTGTCGACCGCTTTGCCCGGACCGATCAAGTTATTCCACCAGCCCGGCTTGCGATCGTCCGGGGAATGCCAGCCGGCGCAGTGGTGGTCGCCGCTGAGCGCGTGGCAAATGACGATCGCGTTGTCCCGGGCGGCGTTGAGCTCCCCGTAGGTCTCATAGCGGAGGGTGAAGCCCGGTAGCACCTGGCCACCGCGAAACGCAAAGGGACCCGCGTGCGCGAAGTCGCGCGGCGCCACCAGCCCCACGTCGCCCGGGGCAAGGTAGCGGGCCGCGGCGGGCGCGGACGAGACGGCTTCAGCGTCGTCAGTCATCGTACGGGAAGCCGACGCAAGCAGGGCCGCGCCAGCGAAGCAAGGGGGGACCGGACCGCGCCGGCCGCGGCCGCGGTCACAGGTCGCCCCCGGCAGGGCGCAGGATCAGTTCCTCGAGGACGGTACGGCGCGAGAGACGATGGGCGTCGACGATGGCGCGGGCAATGTCCTCCGCCGGCATCATCCGCCCGGGAGCGACGCCGCTGCCCGCCCAAGAGGGCGTCCACGTGGCGCCCGGGTGAACGCAGCAAACGCGCAG
>JBEDEF010000138.1:0-6685 GCA_041175845.1 Verrucomicrobiota bacterium | reverse complement strand
CCCCGGGCCACCGCGATCCCCTGCCCTTCGCGTTCCGTCCAGGTGAGGTGGTCGCCCTGCTCGGCAACGCCCTCCCGGAGCGGATGCAGCACGACGGCTGGCTCGAGACCCTCCTGCAGTCGCGCCTCGCCGGCCAAAAGGTGCGGTTCCGCAACCTGAGCACCAGCGGCGACCGCCCCAACACCTACCCGCGCAGCAAGGGCCAGCTACACATGACCGAGTACCTCCGGCACGTGCAGGCGGACGTCGTGTTCGCCTTCTTCGGCTACAACGAGTCGTTCGCCGGCGTGGACGCGGCGGACACACACCGCAAAGACCTGCTGGAGTTCGTGGCGCGCACCCGCGGCAGCCGCGCCAACGGGCGGGACTTCCCCCGGATCGTGCTCTTCAGCCCGATCGCGTTTGAGGATACGCGCAACCCGCTCCTGCCCGACGGCCGCGAGCACAACGCGCGCCTCAAAGCCTACACCGAGGCGACCGCCGCCGCCGCCCGCGAGGCCGGCGTCGCGTACGTGGACCTGTTCACCCCGTCGCTAGAGCTGTTCCGCCAGGCCCGGACGCCGCTCACGCTCAACGGCGTCCACCTCACCGCCGAGGGCAATCGCCAGCTCGCCGAGGTGATCGCCAAGGCGCTGGTACCGGAGCCAACTACCGGGGGACTCTTTGCCCGCATCCGGAACGCCCTCCTGGGTCCGAGCCAGCCGGTACCCAGCTCCCTTGCGCGCCTCCGCGAGGCCGTCCTCGAGAAGGACGAGCACTGGCACGCGCGCTACCGGGCCCGCGACGGCAACGACGTCTGGGGCGGCCGCTCCACCCTCGCCTTCGTCGACGGCCAGACCAACGCCACCGTGCTCCAGCACGAGCTGAAGATGCTCGACGTGATGACCGCCAACCGCGACGCCCGCGTGTGGGCGCGGGCCAGCGGCGGCGACCTCGCCGTCGACGACCGCAACGTGCCGCCCCCGATCCCGGTGAAGACCAACATCGGCGGCGGGAGCGCCAGCTCGAGCGCGATGAAGGAGGGCGTGCCGCGCTACATCAGCGGCGAGGAGGGCCTGCGCCACCTCGCCCTCGCCGAGGGTTTCCAGGCGAACGTGTTCGCCGCCGAGGACCGCTTCCCGGAACTCATCAACCCTGTGCAGCTCCAGGTCGACGCCCGCGGGCGCCTCTGGGCCGCCGTGTGGCCCACCTACCCGATGTGGCAGCCGCTCCAGCCGATGCGCGACGCGCTGGTGATCTTCCACGACGACAACGGCGACGGCCGGGCCGACCGCACCACCGAGTTCGCGCGCGTGCAGAACCCGCTCGGCTTCGAGTTCTGGAACGGCGGCGTCCTCGTCGCCTCCGGCCCCGACCTGCTCTTCCTCAAGGACACCAACGGCGACGACGTCGCGGACGTCCGCGAAATCGTGCTGCACGGCCTCGACACCGCCGATACCCACCACGGCGCGAACAACCTGATCCTCGGGCCGGATGGCGGCCTCTATTGGCAGAGCGGGATCTTCATGGTGCACAACCACGAGCAGCCGTGGGGGCCCTCGCTCCGCTCCGAAGCCTCCGCGATGTTCCGGTTCGACCCCCGCACGTACCGCGTGGCCTTCCACGCCACCAATTCCCCAAATCCACACGGCATCGCCTTCGACGGCTGGGGCTACCATTACGCGACGGACGGCACCGGCGGCCGCGCGTTTCAGGTCCGCCCGCACGAGCAGGGCTTCAAAATGTTCGAGCTCCTCAAGAAGGAGGTCCGCCCGGTAGCCGCCTGCGAAATCGTGTCCTCAACCCACTTCCCCGACGCGATGCAGGGCGATTTTCTAATCTGCAACGTCATCGGGTTCCGTGGCCTCAAGCAGTACCGGCTCGCGCGCGACGCCGCGGCTGGGACGGTCTGGGGCGAGCCCTCCGGCGCCCCGCTCAAAGTCAACGTGACCCAGGCCGACGGCTCCGTGGTCGAGGAGACCTCCGCCGGCCTGCTGATGAGCGGCGACAAGAACTTCCGCCCCGCCGACGCAATCTTCGGGGCCGACGGCGCCCTCTACGTGGCCGACTGGCACAACGTGATCATCGGCCACATGCAGCACAACGTGCGCGACCCGCAGCGCGACCAGCGCCACGGCCGCATCTACCGGGTGACCGCCACCGGCCGACCCCTGCAGGCCCCGGTCGCGATCGCCGGCCAGCCCATCGAAGCGCTGCTGGAGAACCTGCTCCACCCGACCGACGGCGTACGCCACCGGACGCGCGTCGAGCTCAGCGGCCGCGACTCGGGGGCGGTGATCGCGGCGACGCAGCGCTGGCTCGGGCGCTTCGATCCCACGAAGCGGGAGCACGCCCGCGCGTTCCTCGAGGCCCTCTGGCTGCATCAGCAGCACCACGCGGCCAACCCGGTCCTGTTGGCGCAGGTGCTCGCTTCGCCCGAGCCACATGCGCGCGTCGCTGCGGCGACCGTGCGCCACTTCCTTAATCCGCCGGCGGCGCCCGCGGCCGCCCTAGCCGCCGCCCACGCCGCCCACGCCGCCCACGGCAGCCACGGCGCCGCACCGGCCGCGGCCACCCCGGCCCCGGCGCAGAAGTCGGGCGTGGTACGCGAGACCGGGGACCTCGTGGAGATCCGCCTCGGCACCGTCGTCGAAGCGATGCGGTACGATGTCACGCAGCTCAGCGTGCGCGCAGGCAAGCGGGTGCGGCTGACCTTCTTCAATCCCGACGCGATGCCGCACAACTGGCTGCTGGTGAAGCCGGGGCGGGCGGATGCCGTGGGCGAGGCCGCCATCGCCCTCGGCGCGCGCGGCTTCGAACTCGCCTTCATCCCGCCGGGGGGCGACGTGCTGGCCGCGACCAAGCTGGTCGAGTACAACCGTGAGGAGGTGCTGGAGTTCACCGCGCCTGCGACGCCCGGCGATTACCCGTACCTCTGCTCGTTCCCTGGCCACCACCTGCTGATGCGCGGCGTGCTCACCGTGCGCTGAACGCGGCCGCCGCTCCCCGCGATGCTCCTCCGCCTGCTGCTGCTTGTCCTCGTCGCGGCCGCCGCCCGCGCCGCGGCGCCCGCCCCGCGCCCCAACATCGTCTTCATCTTCGCGGACGACTGGGGTTGGGGCGACCTGTCCGCCCACGGCTCGACGTGGCTCCGCACGCCGCACCTCGACCGCCTCGCCGCCGAGGGGATCGACTTCGGGCAGTTCAACGTCCTCAACCCCGTCTGCTCGCCGAGCCGCACGGCGGTGATGACCGGGCAGTATCCGGCGCGGTGGGGCGTGCACCAGCACTTCGCGCACCCGAGCCAGAACCGCCCGCGCGGGATGCCCGACTGGCTGGATCCGCGCGCGCCGACGCTGCCGCGCTTCCTGCGGGCGGCCGGCTACCGCACCGGGCACTTCGGCAAGTGGCACCTCACCAACCGCCAGACGCCGGGCGCCCCGCCACCCGAGGCCTACGGCATCGACGAGTGGGCGGTGTTCAACGGGGGCGCCGGCTGGCCCGCGGCGAAGGTCGGCGAGAGCGCGGCCCACGCCGTCGACTTCATCCGGCGGCACCGCGACCGGCCGTTTTTCCTGAACGTCTGGCTCCACGAGACCCACACCCCGCACGCGCCGAGCCCGGAGGCGCTGGCCCAGTGGGCGCACCTCGACGAGCAGCGCCGCGTCTACGCGTCCGTCGTCACCGACGGCGACCAGGCGGTTGGCCGCATCCTCGCCGCGCTGCGGGAGGCGGGCGTCGACGGGAACACCCTCGTGCTTTTCTCCAGCGACAACGGCCCGGAGAACACCGGCGCAACCAAGCGACCGGCCTACACCGAGGGCGACTCGGGCGTCACCGGCTACGATACCTATTACAGCGTGGGCGAGACCGGCGGCCTGCGGGGCCGGAAGCGGAGCCTGTTCGAGGGCGGCGTGCGCGTGCCGTTCTTGGTCCGCTGGCCCGGCCGCGCCCCCGCGGGGCGGCGGGACGACAGCACCGTGTTCACCGCGGTGGACCTGCTGCCCACCTTGTGTGCGGCGGCTGGGGTGACGTTACCGGCCAGCTATGCTGGGGACGGCGAGAACCTGCTCCCGGCGCTCGAAGGTCGGGCGATGGCCCGCACGCGTCCGGTCTTCTGGGAATGGCGGGGCAACCAGACCGAGCCCGATTGGTGGCCGCGCCTCGCCGTGCGGGACGGCGAGTGGAAGCTGCTCCTGACCGCCGATGCGCGGCGCGTCTCCCTGCACCGCCTGCCGGCGGACCGGGCGGAGGCGCGCGACGAGGCGGCGGCGCAGCCAGAGGTGGTCGCGCGGCTGAGCCGGCTCGCGCTGGCGTGGAAGGCCTCGCTGCCGACGGAGCCGCCGGCGGACTGTTTCGCGCCCGCGGATCAGGTCCAACCCCCGCCCGAGTCACCCCGGAAGGCGCCGGCGCGGAAGGGCAAGGCGCCCTGAGGGCAGACGCTCCGATGTGGCCGCGGCAACTGCCGCGGCCACATCACCTGCGCTTCGGAGCGCTCGCCGCAGAGGCTCCGCCAGACGGCAGCGTGGGCACCACCATTACGCTCGATCCAATTGCTCAAGCCCGCCAGGAGGTTAGCAACGCCGCGCTCCCGCCATGGCCGCTTCCCTACCAGCCACCGACCTCGAGGCCTACCTCGCCCGAATTGGCCACGCCGGTCCGCGGGAGCCCACCGCCGCGGTGCTGACAGCCGTCCACGCCGCCCACGCCCGCACGATCCCGTTCGAGAACCTCGACATCCTCCTCGGCCGCACGATCGCGACCGACCTCCCCGCCGTCACCCGCAAGCTCGTCCACGACCGCCGCGGCGGTTACTGTTTCGAGCAGAACGCCCTCCTCGCCGCCGCCCTGCGCGCCCTCGGCTTCGACGTGGCCCCGCTGCTCGGCCGCGTCCGCTGGCAGGTGCCGGCCGAGGTCGCCACGCCCCTGGTCCATCAGGTTCTGCTCGTCACGCCGGCCGACGCCGGGCCCCGGCTCGCGGACGTCGGCTTCGGCAGCCTGTCCCTCACCCGGCCCCTGCGGCTCGTCGAGGACGAGGAGCAGTTTTCAGGCCTCGAGCCGCGCCGCCTCGTCCGCCGCGGGCCGCTGCTCGCGCACCAGGCGCGCCTCGGGGAGACGTGGGGCGACGTCTACACCTTCGCCCCGGAGCCGGTCGCGGAGGTGGATCTCGAACTGGGCAACTGGTACGCCTGCGCGCACCCGCAGTCCGCCTTCCGCCACCAGTTGCGCGCGTCGCTGACCCTCGACGACCGGCGGCACACCCTGCTGAACCGCGACCTCACGGTGCGCCACGCCGACGGCCGCGTGGAGCGGCGCGTGATCGCGAACGCCGACGAGCTGCTGGCGGTGCTCGCGGACTACTTTGGGCTGCACTTTCCCGCCGGCACGCGGTTCACGCTGCGCCCCGACGTGCCGTGGCCGGTCTAAGTTGTCGCCGCAGCTCCGTCGCGATCCGCGGCTGCAGCCGCGGCCACCTCGCCGCTCAGCGGCCGAGGGCGTCGAGCACGATGCCCGGCGTGAGCAGCTCCGGCAGGATCACCGGCTCCGCCCGACCAGGCTGCCAGATCACGTTGAACGGCACCGCGGAGCGCTGGTAGCGGGCCAGCTCGGCGGTGATCCGGGGATCGCGGTTGGTCCAGTCGGCCCGCAGGGTGGCGATCCGCCGTTCGGCGAACACGCGGCGCACCTCGCCCGAACCGAAGACGACCCGCTTGTTGGTCTGGCACGTGGCGCACCAGCGCGCCGTGAAATCGACGTAGATCGTCCGCCCCTCGGCCCGCAGTCGCGCCACCGCCTCGGGGCTCCACGCCTCCCACGTGACCTCCGCCGTGGCCGCGCCGGGCGCGGGGACCGCCCGCGGCCAGCCGAGCCACAGCGCGAGCACACCGCCCACGACGACCGCCGCCACCGCCGCCCGGGGCCGCCGCGGCCGCGCCTCGGGGGCCGTCCAACGTCCGTACAGCCAGACCGCGAAGGCCACGACCACGAGGCTCAGCAGCAGGTGCAGGAACCCCTCCTCGCTGGTCTGCGCCGCCAGCACCCACACGAGGTACCCGACGGTGCCGTAGAGCGGGAAAGCCATCAGCTGCTTGAAGGTCTCCATCCAAGCCCCGGGACGCGGCAGCACGCGGACGAGATCCGGGAACACGGAGAAGAGGAGGTAGGGCGCGGCCAGCCCGAGGCCGATCGCCGTGAACAGCAGGAACGACTGGAAGAGCGGCACCGTCAGGGCCGCCCCCAGCGCTGGGGCGAGGAACGGGGCGCTGCAGGGCGTCGCCACCACCGTCGCCAGCACGCCGGTGAAGAAAGATCCAACGTAGCCGTCCTTGGCCTGCAGTTCGCCGCCTACCGCCGTCGCCGCGAGACCAAACTCGAAGAGTCCGCTCAGGTTTAACGCGAAGACCAGCAGGAGCACCGCCAAGCCATAAACAAACGGCGCGGACTGGAGCTGGAACCCCCAGCCAAGCTCGTCGCCGCCCGCCCGCAACAGCGCGAGCACGGTCGCCAGAGCCCAAAACGACATCATCAGGCCCGCGGTGAAAACCAGCCCGTGTAACGCGACCCGCGAACGCTGCCGCCCCGCCTGCTCGACAAAACCCAACACCTTCAGGCCGAGGACCGGGAACACGCAGGGCATCAGGTTGAGAATCAGGCCGCCGAGGAAGGCGAGCAGCAGGGTCCCGGCCAGCGGGGCGGCGGCGGGAGC
>JBEDEF010000137.1:0-7773 GCA_041175845.1 Verrucomicrobiota bacterium | reverse complement strand
GGCCCAGCCGTCTCCCTGCCGACCCCGATCTGCGTGGTGCCGCCGGCGCCGGTGCCGACTAACCACCTACGCTCGGGCGTCAGCTGGAACAACAACGCGGCCACCGGGCCGGTCTCGACGTTACTGACCGCCACGGGCTTCAGCTACCGGGGGCAGTCCGCCGCCAGCACAAACCAGTTTTTTGACCGCCAGGGTCAGAGCGGCCGGATCCATTATTTGGAGTTCGGACCGGATGGCACGGTGGTTTCGAACACCACCGGCAACCCCACCAAGATCGCCCTCACCACCGCGGTGCTGGGCGGAAATGCGCTACCGGCCTTCGACAGTGCGACGACCGTCCGCGGCCTTTTCGTGCGACGAAACGGGGCGGTCGCGATGGTCGACTCGGCCACGGGCTTCTGAGCATGCGCCGTCGCTTTTGCCATCTTCGGACCGGCGCCGGATTCTCGCTCGTCGAGGTGATCGCCGCGGTGGTGATCTTCGGCATCGGCATGCTCGCCGTCGCCGGGCTCTACGCGCCCGTGACGCGGGCGGTGGGCGGAGTGGCCGACGCCGAGGCTGCCGCCCGCGTGGCTGAGGCGGTCCGAGCCCGGCTCCGCTCGGTTCCCTTTGAGACCGCCGTGGCACTCATTCAGTCCCCGGCTGCGGTGCAGGCGAAGGACGCGAACGGCGCCTACAATCCGAACGACGGCACCCGCTACCCCGAGGTGCTCTTCGGAAAGCTGGACGGAGAGGTAGGCGTCTATGACAGCGCTTCAAACCGTCGGCAGTGGTACGATTCGCGGAATCGAGTGCTGCCAAACACCGACAAGTTTTTCGAGATCGACCTGATCCGGCAGCCCGCGGTGTCACCCGCCGAACTCGATGCCACGGCAGCCGCGGTCGTCTACACCCTGCGCGTGCGCTGGCCCGCCTTCATTCAGGTTGCCCCGGGCGCCGCGGTCCAGTCCGCGCAGAACGCCGGGGGCCCCGTCTCCTTCGATCACGGGCGCAAGCAGGTCCTTTACTTCACGGGGGTACTGGAGCGATGAGCCCGCAGTTGCCCCGTCCTCGGCCGCGCGCGCGCGCCGGCTTTACCCTGGTCGAGCTGCTGGTCGCCGCCGGGATCACGACGTTCATGGCTGGCTTCATCGCGGTGATCGTGATGAACATCTCCGCGAACGCTTCCCGCTCGAGTTCCCGGCTCGGCGCCGACGCCCAGGCGCGGCTTATCCTCGATCAGATCGAACGGGACTTGCAGGGGGCACTTTACCGTGACGACGGTAACGTCTGGCTGGCCGCGGAGGTGCTCAACGGAGCCAGTGGCGGTGCCACCGGGCTGTGGCAGATCGCGCCACGGAATCCGAAACCGGTCGGCGGCATCTCCCTTGCGCTGAACACGCCCTCGATCACCGACTCGCGGTTTGGTACGGCCGGGGTCTGGCTGCGTTTCTTCACCCACGGCAACTCGGTGACCAATGCCGCGCTGGACATTTCCGTCCCCTCGGCCCCGGTGGCGGTGGGCTACCAGATCATCCGACGCTACACGGCCACGAACCCGGCCAACCTGGAAACGGCCTATCTCCTGCACCGCGCCGAGGCCCGCCCCTTGCTCACCAACAGCCGGCCCGGCGTCTTCGAGTCCGGCTACGGCATCACCGGCACCGCCTACACCGGCGGAGGAAACAATAACAGCAATGTCACCGGCGATCCCCGCACCGTCCTTGTGCCTGGGACGACCCGCGTCCTCGATGCGGTCATCGGCGACAACGTGATTGATTTCGGGATTCGCGCCTACGCTCGGGACGCGACTGCGCCGGGCGGCCTCCGCCTCCTCTTTCCCGCCACCGCCGGGGGCGCGTTGTCCAACACGCCGCTCGCCCTGCAGTCGCGCCTGCCCCCGGGCACCCCGGCCACGGCGTCCACGTACAACCGGATCTTTCCGGACGTGATCGACGTGATGGTGCGGATTCTCACCGACACCGGCGCGGAGCAGATCGCCAACCTGGAGCGGGTGCAGACGCCCGCCCTCACGGTGCCCCAGCGCTACAACGGCAACGCCCAGCTCTGGTGGTGGGGCGTCGCCGCCGAGAACTCGCGGGTCTACATCCGGCGGATCGTCCTGCGGGGAGGTGCGCTGTGAGCCGGCTCCGGGCGTCCGCCCGTTCCGGCTTCGCGCTGCTCATCGTCGTCACGCTGCTCGCCTTCATCGTGCTGCTGCTGGTCGGCCTGGCCGCCTACACGCGCATCGAGACATCGGTTGCTGGCAACACCCAGCGCCAAGCTCAGGCCCGCGAGCATGCGCTGACCGGCCTGCAGGTGGCGCTGGCGCAACTGCAGCGCCACGCCGGCCCGGACCAGCGGGCGACGGCCAACGCGGCCTCCTTTGGTGGCGTCAATGGCACCCGCTTCTACACTGGAGTCTGGGGTCCGGACGGGACCGGACCGCTCACGTGGCTGGTGAGCGGCAATGAATTCGCGACCGCTCCCACGGGTTCAGAGCAGCCGCCCGCGCTCGCCGTCACCCCGGCCAGCGCGCCCCCGCCGGCCCGGGCGATTGATCTCGTTGCCCGAGGTACCACCAACACAACCAACCGCGCCCAGTTTGTGAGCGTCCCGCTGCAGGACCTGCGCGCGCGCGGGTTGCCCGGGTCGCCGAACGCCGACGCCACCTACGGCCGCTACGCGTGGTGGGTGGGGGATGAGGGCGTGAAGGCCCCGGTCGCGGTGCCGGACACCTCGGGCACGCTCACCGCCGCCCCCTACGACTCCGCGGACCTGCGCGGCCGCGTCCGCCAGCACCTCGCGGTTGGGGCGGGCGCGGCGGGTACGAATGGCAGTCCAGTCTTCGAGCCGCGCGACGCGAACAACGCGCCGCTGGTCGCGGGTGACCGGGTGTTGACCGCGAGCCAGCTCGGGTTCCTCCGCAACTCGGGCAACGGACAGCTCGGGCATCCGTTGCAGCGCGCGAATTACCACGTCTGGTCGCCCAACAATTTGGCCGTGCTCGCCGATTCGCGGCGGGGCGGGCTCCGGCAGGATCTTTCCCTCGCCCCCGGCCTGCTCGGTTCGGCGTTCGTGGCGTGGACCAATTATCCCGCTTACACCGAGAGCACTGTGCCCGTGGATCCGGAGACGGTTGATCCGGCGCTGGCGGCGATAGCCCCGCCGGCGATTTTGCCGGCCTACGGCTCGGACCCGGTCCGTCGCCGGCTGCGGATCACGCCGCCGCTGCTGGGGGAGGGCGGCGCGCATCAGATCGCGCCGGTGCTCTCGTACTTCCTGCTTTCCTTCAACGTCCGCACCGCCGGCGACACGGCCGCCGCCCGCCCGTTCGAGCTCGCGGCCCGCTGGCTGGTCTCCCTCTGGAATCCGTACACGTCCGCGCTGGTACCGGAGAACCTGCGGCTCGAGATCACGGGCCTGCCGCGCACTATCCGGGTGGTCAATGTCCAGGGTGAGAGCCCCGTGCCCGTGGGCTCGTTCTCGGTGCAGGATGAATCCGTGTTCGGCTCCCCGCCGATTGATCCGGACCTCGCAGAGCGTCCCCTGATCATCAATCTTCCCTGGACCCCGGACGGTGCTAGCGCGGACCGCCAGTCGTGGCTGCCGGGGCGTGTGTACACGTGGCGTTCCGTGACGGACAACAGCCAACCCGAGCGGCCGCCGGAGACGGGTTTCGCGAGCCAGTTTTACTCACGCACACTCGACACGACCGGCGCTGCCGCCGCGGTGCGTCCATTACCCCTCGGGGAACAGCTGGGCAGCGACAACCATGTGCTCGAGGTGGACGGTGCAGACCGCGTGACCGTCACCGTCTACTTGGTTCCGCGCACCGGCCCAGATGAGCCCCCGGCGCCGCCGATCAAGCTGGCGACCTACATCTCCCCGGAGTTCGTCACCTCGTTCGCCTCCTCCCCCCAGGCCGCGCGGCAGACTTCCACCCAGTTTTCGTATGTCTTCCGGCTGGCCGAGAGCATCGACACCCCAGCGGCACCCGGCCGCTGGCTCACCACGTCGGGATTGGATCCGCGTCGCCGCCGGTTGCCGGGCGAGGCCTTCGTGACCGGGGAGAATGGCAACGATCCGTCGTTGTACGTGAACTATCGGACTATCAGCGCGCCCGACCGGCTGCTCGACCGGGGAGAAGGAGCGAGTGACCGCTCCTACAACGAAGACGTGCCGGTATTCGAACTCCCGCGCGCCCCGCTGCTTTCGCTGGGCGCGACGCAGCATTTCCGCCTGCCGGGCCAGCGGCCGTTCATGGTTGGGAACTCGTGGGGCTTCGGCCAGGAGCTCAACGGGGTGCCGGTGGGCGAACTCTTTGACCGATATTTCTTCTCCGGCGTGCGCGACGGCTTTACGCCAGGGGTGGCGGCGAACGGGGACCTAATCGTGCCTAACCCGCTGCTGCGGACCGTCCGCTGGTACGAGCCGGGCGTGGGCTACCGTAAACCGACAACCGACGATTTGCGGGCCACAGTGGAGGGCCTCGATCCGGCCGGCGCGGTTGGCGCCGCCGACGCGCGTTCCTCCCGGTTTTTCCTCCAGGCCGGAGCCTTCAATTTGAACTCCACGAATGTGGCCGCCTGGGCCGCGGTGCTGCGCGGCGTGCGTTTCCCGGCGCCGCAGACCTTCCGTTACCTCAGCCTGTCTTCCTCCACTGGGGTTCCCTCCGGTGATACTTCGGTCGCTACGGTCCAGTCGACCAACGCGCAGTTCCTTCGTTTTTCCCAGACCGCGCAGGAGACTTACCAAGCGGACGCGGGTCGGGCGGACCCCGCCGGTTCGGCCGCCCGCACCGAACTGTTCCGCCGGGGGATGCGCACGCTCAGCGCGACCGAGACCGGGGTGCTGGCGGCGAAGATTGTGGAGTTGATCACGGCCCGACACGGCGAAGAAGGACCCTTTCTGTCGGTTGGGGACTTCCTCGCCCCGCATCCGCGTTATGCGGCCTTCGACGCGGAGGGCGGCGAGATTCCGCGCAGCTTGCTCGAGGCCGCGATCGCCGAGACGGGAATCAATACTGCCGTGGCGGAGATTGATCCGGAGGCCAAGGTGCAGCTGAATTCCCAATGGCTCACGCAGGGCGACGTGATGACGGCGCTCGCGCCAGCGCTGTTCGCGCGCTCGGACACCTTCACGATCCGCGCCTACGGCGAGGCGGTGAACCCCGCCACCAATGCGACGGAGGGGCGCGCCTGGTGCGAGGCGCTCGTGCAGCGGGTCCCGGAATATTTCGATCCGCCGACGGGCAACGGGGACCTGACCGGGGATGCCGCCGAGGTGCTGCCGGAGAACCTGACGAGCCCGCTGAACCTAGCCAATGGCCGCCGCTTTCGGATCCTCTCTTTCCGGTGGCTGACGCAGCCCGACTTATGAGCGGGAGCCTTCCCGCCGGACACGCCCACGGTCGCCGTTGGTGGCTGGCGGGTGCAGTGGCCTGTGCCTCCCGATGGATTGCGGGCCCGCTGCATGCGGCGGGCCCCGCGGGCGTGGTGACTCTTCGTTTCACAGTCTTCAGCCCGCGGCCACCGGGGGATGTGGCTTACGTCGCCGCAGTGGGTCAGCCGCCGACCCGGCTGCGGTTTTTCCCGCTCGCGCGGTCTCCGCGTTACGAGTACCGGGGACCGGCGACGCTGCGCTTCATCGCCCCGCAGGACCGCACCCTTTTGGCCGAAGTGGAGATCCCAGCGGGGATGACGCACGCGCTGATCGTGCTGCTCCCGGAGGAGAAGGCCCCGGGCCGCTGGCGGGCGATCGTGCTGGACGATGGAGACTCACGGTTCCGCGCCGGCCATTTGATGATGGTCGACCTTAGCGGACTCGAACTCGAGGGAACCCTCAACGCGCGCCCGCTGAAGCTCGGCCCGGGGCCGAATCCGGCCCAGCCCGCCCCGCGGACGAGCCAGTTGGTGCTGAGGGCACGCTCCCGCGGAGCGAGCTATCAGGCGCTGGCGACCGATTGGAGCCTGGCCGACGGCGAACGTGCGCTGCTCCTGCTGTTGCCCCCGTTGCGGGCGGGTACTTTCACGGTCCAGCACCGGCTCCTCATTGACCGGCCGGCGGCGCGGGTCAGTCGGTGATCCAGACGAGATCCCCGACGCGGACCTCATCGAACAGTTCGATCATCTCCACGTCGCGCAGCAGGACGCAGCCGGCGCTGAGCGGTTCGCCGATCCGGTCGCCGTGGTTGGTGCCGTGGATGTAGACGTAGCGGGCATAGGTGTCGACGTCGCCCCCGAGGTTCACCCCGGGCTCCAGTCCGCGCAGCCACAGGATCCGCGAGGTGACGAGGTCTGGGGCCTGACCGTCCTCACCTGGCGGGACCTCGCTCCAGTGGCGGCCGGTGGGCACGCGGGCGCGGAAGACCATCCCGGCGGGCTGGCCGGCGCCGATGCGTTCCGCGATGACATGCCAGCCCCGCGGGGTACCGAGGGAATTGCGGACGTTGGAGGGCGGGCGGCGCGAGGTGGAAACCGGGTAGGCGCGGACGAGGCGGTCCTCCCGGTAAAGCTGCAGGGTGGCCGCGCCGATGCGGACCAGCAGCAGGCGAGGTCCGGGCTTGATGCCCAGTCGCGCGCAGGCTTTGCTCGCCAGCTGCATGGCTGATTCCCGCGTGAATTCACCCTCCGTCACGGTCGGCATCGTCGGCGCCACGGGCGCCGTCGGTCAAGAGCTGCTGCAATTGCTGCACGATCGGGGTTTCCCCCTGAAATCGCTGCGGTTGTTCGCCTCGGCGCGGTCCGCCGGCCGGACTGTGACCTGCGCGGGAAAGACTTACCCGATCGAGGAGGCGCGTCCCGGGGTCTTTGCGGGGGTGGACCTCGCGTTTTTCGCCGCGGGCGGATCTGTCACGCGCGCCTTGGCTCCGGACGCCGTCCGCGCCGGGTGCCTGGTGATCGACAAGAGTTCCCATTACCGGATGGAGCCCGACGTCCCGCTGGTCATCCCGGAGATTAATCCCGGTGAATTGCGGCGGCACCGGGGAATCATCGCCAACCCGAACTGTTCGACGGCGGTGACCCTGATGGCCCTCTGGCCGCTGCATCAGGCCTTCGGGTTGCGGCGGTACTTCGCGGCGACCTACCAGTCGGTCTCCGGCACCGGGGCTGAGGCGATCCGCGAGTTGGAGGAGCAGGTGCAGGGGCATGTGCGGGGCGCGGCGGCGCAGCCGAAGGTCTATCCGTACCCCATCGCCTTCAATCTGATCCCGCAGGTCGATTCGTTCGGCCCGAACGGCTACACGGGCGAAGAGACCAAGATGATGCTCGAAAGCCGCAAGATCATGGGACTCCCGAACCTGCGCGTGTCCGCCACGACCGTGCGGGTGCCCGTGGTGCGGGCGCATTCGGTGGCGGTGAACGCGGAGTTCGAGCGTCCGGTCACGGTGGAGGCCGCGCGGGCGGCGATCGCGGCGTTCGCCGGCGCCGAGCTGGTGGACGATCCGGGGCAACGGCGTTACCCGACGCCCCTCGAGTTTTCCCGCAAGGTAAAGTGCGGCGTGGGGCGCATCCGCCTCGATACCGCCCTTGATAACGGGCTCGCCCTCTGGGTGAGCGGCGACAATCTTTGGAAAGGGGCGGCGCTCAATGCCGTCCAAAACGCGGAACTGATGGTACGCGAGGGCCTCCTGCGGCCGGCGCGTTCCTGAGGTTGCCGCGCCTGCCGGACGCTTAGCTCAGTTGGTTAGAGCATCTCGTTTACACCGAGAGGGTCAGGGGTTCGAGTCCCTTAGCGTCCACCAGTCCGGACCCGCCACCCCCGTTCCCTTTACCCCCTGAACTTCGGCTG
>JBEDEF010000136.1:0-2920 GCA_041175845.1 Verrucomicrobiota bacterium | reverse complement strand
CCCGATGGGCGGCCCGGAAGGAGCAGGGGAAGGGGAGGCGGGCCTCAGGCCATCGGGGCGTCCATCTCCCAGCCCTTGCGGTAGGTCGGGTAGAGCAGGGCGTCCACGTCGGGCCGGTCGGTGGTCATTTTGACGGGGTCGAAGGTGAACTTGCCGCCCGCGAGAATCGCCATCGTGCCGAGGCAGACGGTCTCGGTGAAGGGCACCGAGTATTCGAAGTTGGAGCCGGCGTGGGTCGGATCGTTCTTCCGGATGGCAACGATCCACTCCTTGTGGGGGTTGTTCTCCGGCACCCGCGTCACGGTCTTGGGCGGCAGCTTGCCCCCATCGACCAGCGCCTTGTGCTGCGCCTCGGGGATGAAGCGGGGGCTGTTGCAGTAGTCGTTGCCGTCGTAGACGGTCCCCTTGGAGCCGATGAGGAGCTGGCCGCCCTTGGCCAGCTGGCGGTTGTCCTGCTTGAGGCCGGCGGGGGTCTCGGGGCGCTCACCGCCCTCGGACCACATCAGCTTCACCGGGGGCAGCTTGCCGCGGGCGGGGAAGTTGTACTCGACGACGGCCGACTTGGGGAAGGCCACGGTGCTCTTCTGGTCGATCTTCTTGAGCTCGACGGTGACCGAGTTTGCCTGAGCCAGCTCGAGGTTCCAATAGGCGGCGTCCATAATGTGGCACGCCATATCGCCGAGGGCGCCGCACCCGTAATCGATGATGCCGCGCCACTTGAAGGGATGGATGTCCGGGCTGTAGGGGCGCTCCGGGGCGCGGCCGAGGAACAGGTCCTGGCTGAAGCCCGCGGGCGGCGTGCCGGCCTTCGGCCATTCCTGCATGCCCTGGGGCCAGACCGGGCGGTTGGTCCAGATCTCGACGTTGCGGACCTCACCGAGGAGGCCGGCCTGGAACCATTCGCGCACCAGGCGGATGCCCTCGCCGGCGTGGCCCTGGTTGCCCATTTGGGTGCAGACGCCGTTCAGACGCGCCAGGCGCAGGAGCTCGCGGGCCTCGCCGACCGTCTGGGTGAGCGGCTTCTGGATGTAGACGTGCTTGCCGAGCATGATCGCCATGTAGGCCGGCAGGAAGTGCATGTGGTCCGGCGTCGCGATGCCCACGGCGTCGATCTGGCCGTCCATCTCTAGAAGCATCTTCCGGTAGTCCGTGTAGAACTTTGCCTTGGGGAAGGCCTCGCGGAGCTTCTTCAGGTTGGGCCGCGACTCGTCGATGTCGCACAGCGCCACCACCTCTTCGTCCTTCTGGGCCATCGCGTCGCTGAAGCCCTTGCCGCCGCACCCGATCTGGGCGAAGCGGACCTTGGCGCCGGCGGCGATCGGCCGGGGTTTACGGGGCTGTTTGGCCAGCGTGGCGCAGCCGGGGAAGGCGAGCAGCGCGGCGGCCACGGCCGAGAATTGCAGGAAGTCGCGACGGTTCAGGTACGAGGTGCAGTCCATAGGGGAAAGGGGGTGGGGGAACAGCGCCATCGGACGGCGCCGAATGGATCGAGCCTTTGGACTGGCCCGAGCGAGCGCAAGCCCGGCCTGCGCGCGCGGGTGATTTTCCTGCCCCGCCGCGCCGTCGCCGCGCCCGCGGGGTGGACAAGGCGGACCCCGCCGCCAACGCTCGCGGGATGGAGCTGACGAAACACTGGGCGGCCACGCTCGATGATTACGTGATCGACCTTGGCTGGTCCCCCGCGGGCCTACCC
The DNA here is from genome assembly GCA_041175845.1 of Verrucomicrobiota bacterium. GTDB lineage: Bacteria > Verrucomicrobiota > Verrucomicrobiia > Opitutales > Opitutaceae > ER46. The sequence goes on along the minus strand of JBEDEF010000136.1, from coordinate 1,227 downwards.
GGTGGGCCCGTGCTGGCCGCCGCGAGCGCCGGCGGGCCGATCGCGCTGCACGCCCTCGCCGACGGCCGGTTGCTCCATCCCTTACCTGGGCACGAGAATGGGACCAACGCGCTCGCGTGGGCGCCCGGTCCCGGCCCCGCGCTCCTTGTCTCGGGGGGCCAGGACGGCAGCGTGAAGCGCTGGGATCCTGCCGCGGGGCAGCATTTGGGCACGACCCGCCTCGGTTCCGACTGGGTCGAGCACCTCGCGTGGGTCGCCGCCACGCCGCCCGCCCCCGGCGGCGCTGCCGGACCGGCCCGGTTGTTCGCCGCCGCGGGCCGCAGCCTGACCGCCCTCGGCGCCGATGGCACCGTGGTCCGGACCTTGCCCCCGGCGGCCAAGACGCTCACCGCCCTTGCCGCCCATCCGCGGGGAGGGGCCTTGGCCGCGGCGTGCTATGGCGGCGTCACCCTTTGGGACGCCGACGACGGCCTGCGCCAGAAGGACCTGGTCTACCAGAATGGCATCCATGCTTTGGTCTGGTCGCCGGATGGTCGTTGGCTCGTTTCGGGCAACCAGGATCCGAGCGTGCACCTGTGGATCCCGGAGCAGGATCTCGAGTTCCACATGAGCGGCTACGAGGGGAAGGTGAAGTTTCTGTCCTTCGATTGTTCGTCCCGCTGGCTGGCGACGAGCGGGGGCCGCGACGCGTGCGTGTGGGACTGTAACGGGGCGGGACCGGAGGGTCGCGAGCCGGTGATGCTGCCGCACGAGGCTCCGGTCTGTGCCGTGCGGTTCCAGAATACCCACGGTCTGCTCGCCACTGGGAGCGCGGACGGGGCGGTGCAGCTGTGGAGTCCGGAGCGGCGGCAGCCGTTGCGGGCGACCGTGCGGATGCCGAGCCCGGCGACGCGTTTCGCGTGGAGCCCGGACGACGCCTATCTGGCGATCGGGACCGAGCGGGGGGCGGTGTACGTGCTGGCCTGCCGCGCCTGACGGCACGGTGGGGCGGTGAATCGGTGGGCGGTGGACGGTGGAGTTCCGGACGGTACCACGGTTTCAGGATAGGGTAACGATACGGAATTTCAGGACATAGAATCCTGGTGACCGAAACGGCGCTAGGCGGGCGGGGTCAGGCTGCAACGGCCAGCGAGCCTCCGGGGCGTTGCCCGTGTTGTTGCGGGTTTCAGCCTGACCCCATTCCCGGCGCCATTCCCGGCGGGGAATGAATCCCCGGCTCCACCAGAC
>JBEDEF010000135.1:0-2897 GCA_041175845.1 Verrucomicrobiota bacterium | reverse complement strand
CCGCACCCCCGCGCGCGCAGGTTGCCCCCGCAATACCGGCAGGAAGCTGGCGCTGTCCTCCGCCACGTCCGCCGGCAGGGTCACGCCGAGCACCTCCGCCATCGTGGCGAACAAATCGAGGTGACCCACAACCTCCGCGGAACGGCCACCCGCCGCGGCCACGCCCGGCCAGCGCACGAGGAACGGCACCCGGTGCCCACCCTCGTAGGAATCCGATTTCGCGCCACGAAAGCCGCCCGAGGAATCGTGGCCGAGCGTCCGGTGCACCGGGATGTCTCCCGCCGGCGCGTAACCGTTGTCCGTGGTGAAGACCACCAGGGTGTTCCGCGCCAAGTCCAGCCGGTCGAGTTCCGCCAGGATCCGGCCTATGTCCGCGTCAACCTGCCGGACAAAATCCCCGTAGGGCGTGGGCGTAGACCCCGCGAATTCCCCGATCGCCAGCGTCGGGGTGTGCGGCGCCGCCAGGGAAAGGAGCGCGAAGAAGGGCCGCGCATCGCGGGCCGCCGCCCGTTCGCCCAGGAAGGCGATCGTCTCCGCCGTAAACCGCGGCTGCACCTCCTCCATCTTGAAATCCGGCCCGATCGGTCCCGCGCGCCACAACCGCGGCGCCGGACTATCCCCCACCCGCCCGGTCGGCGCGGCGGTGACGCGATCGTCCCGCAGCCACACATACGGCGGCATATCGAGCGAAGCGCTGATCCCGAGGAAGCGTTCGAACCCGTGCGCCCGCGGACCGCCGCCGAAGGGGCGCGTCCAGTCAACGTCCTCCGGGGCCGGGCCGGACCGCGCCCAGTCGAGCCCGAGGTGCCACTTGCCGAACAAGGCGGTGGTGTAACCTTGGGCGCGGAGAAAGCCCGCGATCGTCTGCCTCCCCGGCTCGATCAACGGCGGACTGTACCCCTGCAAGACGCCGCGCTTGAGGCGTCCGCGCCAGGAGTAGCGACCGGTGAGGAGTGTGTAGCGGGTGGGCGTGCAGACGCCGGAAGAGGAATGTGCGTCCGAAAACACCATGCCCTCGCGGGCCAAGCGGTCGAGGTGCGGCGTGCGCCAGAGGCTGGCCGGGTTGAGGTGCGACACGTCGCCGATGCCCATGTCGTCCGCCAAGATCAGGAGGACAGTGGGTCGTGCCGGCGCCGCGGCCGCGGCTGGCCGAAGCCCGGCCAAGCCGGCGAGCACCAGGAGGGCAAAGAGGCGGCGCATCGGGGGGGCGGGTTCAGCGGATCGCGAGCTTGGCGCGGAACGGCGTCAGACCCGTGACGTAGACACTCTGGCCGTCCCACTTCGGCAGGGCGCCGCGGATCTGGGTATAGGTGTGCTCGGCCTGGCCGGGGCCGAACTCGATCACGTCGTTCCCTAACCGGTAACGCCCGGTACCGGCGCGCAGCAGGTGGGCGTCGGCCAATCCCGGCAGGGCCTCGACCCCCTCGAGCGTACCACCGCGGCGGAAGGCCAGCTCGATCGCGACCGGCACGGAGTCGGTCCCGGTAAGACTGAACTCCAACTCGAAGCGGCCACCCTGCTCGGTGACGGTCACGACCGCCTCCAGGCGGCACACGTTGCTGCGGGCCCGGATGGCTCGGCCGGTGTTGGCGAGCGTGCCATTGGGGGCCATCTTGGTGTGTTCGCCGTCGGCGATCTGCGCCGGGGAAAGCGGCTGGAAGTACGGCCCTTCCAGCTCCTGCCGCAGCACGTAGCGGCCGTCCTTCACCGTGAGCGAATCCGCGGTGAACTGTCCTTTCCCGAAGAAGGCACTGCTGAGGCGCACCGCCTCCAGCGCCGCCTCACCGCGGCGGAACGAGAACAGCGTAGTATTGCCCGCGAGGATCGTCCCGCTGGCGGCGCCGCGACGAACGCGGGCCAACTGGGAGAATGGAAACTCGCGCGCGTAATCGGTCGGCAACGGCGCCGAGGGCGGGAGCGGGCGCCAGAGCTCCGGTTCGTGCAGAAACGCCAGCAGTTCGCTGATCTGGCCGGCCGCAGTGCGTTCGATCTGCCGCGCCATCGCGGCGAAGCGGCCATTGCCGTCGATCAGCGCCAGGTGACGGTACGCGTAATAGTACCGCGCCATGCTGCCGCGCTGGTACCGGTCCTGCCGCCGTGACGCCTCCGTGACCACCTCGCCGTCGGGATGAATATAAAACAGGGTCATCTCGAGGTTCTTGCGCACCGGCTCGAGCAACGCGGGCCGGTTGAGGAGGCGGGCCACCACGACCAAGGCACGATCGACAATGGGAGAATAGACGGTGGTGCTCTTCTCGGTGTACTGGCCGTCCGGGTCGAGGTCGATGCCCTCGGCGAGCCAAGCGTCGATGCGCGCGACGTAGCGCGGATTTGGATACAGGGAATTGGCCAGCGCGAGGGCGGCGCAGACGACCCAGCGGTGGTTGGGGGTATGCACGCCGCCAACCACGAGGCCGTCGGCCCCCCGCACCACGAAGCGGCCAAGTTCCTCCCCGAGGGCGCGATATTCGGGGGAGGGACTGGCGCGGAGCAAGGCGGTGGCGGGGCAGATCCCTTCGAGGAAGAAAGCGGTGTCGGGCGGTGAGCGGAAATTGGTCGAGTAGAGGTCGACGGTGCCGTCCTCGTGCTGCGCGGCGAGCAGGGCGCGGATCGCGAGGCGGAGCGGTTCGACGAGTTCCGCGGAGCCCAGATAGCGGCCGCCGGGAGCGCAGGCGGCGGCAGCGAGGGGGATAATCAGCCCCTGGGCGCCATGGGGCGTGTGCAACCCGTACTCGTTGATCATCCCGCCGAACCCGCGTTGGCCCGGGCGGCGTTCCTGGCGCGCGAGCAAGCCGGGGATGCGGTCGTCGTTGGCCGCGATCAGGCTGCGGACCAGCGCCACCGCGGCCGGATCACGCTCCGGGGCCGCGCCGGCGGCGAGGCGGCTGGCGCCGGCC
>JBEDEF010000134.1:0-3530 GCA_041175845.1 Verrucomicrobiota bacterium | reverse complement strand
ATGCGGGCGCACGGCGGAGGCGGAATGACGCAACCCGCCCGCGGCGCCGGTGGCAAGGACGCGATCGTGAAATCTCCGTGCGTCGGCCGCCTACCCGCGCGCCGCCCAGGGATCGCGACCGAGCAGCAGCTCGGATACCCGGACCGCGCTCAGTAAACCGTCCTCGTGGAAGCCGTAGCGCTGCCAGGCCCCGGCATAGTAGGTCTCGGTCGCACCTTGGGCGGCGGCGTTCAGGGCGGGAATCTCCGCCTGCGCCCGCACCGCGCCGAGGCTGAAGAGGGGATGCTCGTAGGCGATCCGGCGCAGCACCCGGGCCGGATCGATCGCCTCAGGCCGGCCGATGCTCACGAAGTAGTTCTCCCGCTCGGAAACGCCCTGCAGCGAGTTCATCCAGTAATGCGTGGCGGTGGCCGCCCGGCCATCCGGGCCCTGGTTGATCTCGTAGTTCCAGCTCGACCAAGCCAGCCGCGCCCGCGGCATGACCCGCGCGTCGGTGTGCACGGTCGCCGGGTTCGGCTGGTAATGAAACTCGGCCAGCACGCGCTGCTCGGCGGGGGTGGGGTCGGCGAGCAGCCGTAGGGCCTGGTCGCCATGGCAAGCGAGGATCACCCGGTCGAAGCGCTCGCTCACACCGTTCCCCGTGGTCAGCTCCACGCCTCCGCCGGCGCGGCGGACACGCGTCACGGCGCAGCCAGTGCGGATGCGGTCCCGCCAGCCGGCTGTCAGCTTGGCGACGTAGGCGCGGGAGCCGCCGTCGACGGTCCACCACGGGTGCTGCGTGTGCAGGCCGAGGAAGCCGTGGTTGTGGAAGAAGCGCAGCAGGGTGGTGGCGGGGAACGCCAGCATCAGCTCCGGCGGCGTGCTCCACACCGCGGAGCTCATCGGCACCAGGTAAAGGTCCAGGAAGTCCTGGCCGTAGCCGCGGCGCCGCACGAACTCGCCGAGAGACTCCTTACCGGCCGCCGGATCCTCGAGCGCGGCCACGGCCTCGCCATTGAATCGGTTGATCGCCCGCAGTAGCCGCCAGAACCGCGGCCGCAGCAGGTTGCGTCGCTGTGCGAACAGGTGGTTCAGCGAGGAACCGCAATACTCGAGGCCACTCGGCGCGTGACGGACGCTGAACGACATCGAAGTCGGCTTCACCGGCACCGCCAGCTCCCGGAACAGTCGGGTCAGGTGTGGGTAGGTGACCAGATTGAAGACCATGAACCCCGTGTCGAAGGCGACGTCCCGTCCCGTCCCGGGCTCCGGGACGTCGACGGTGTGGGAGTGCCCGCCGACCCGCGGATCCTGCTCGAAGACGGTGACGTCGTGCGCGTGCCGCAGGAAGTGCGCGCAGCCGAGGCCGGCGATGCCGGAACCGACAATAGCGAGCGAGGGCACGGGCGAGAGCAGTGGCGAAAGCGTTGGCGCCGCGGCCCGGGCGTAAGGCCTCAGCGGGCGTCCGGCCGGGATTCCGGCTGGGCGTCCGTCGCGCGCTCGGTGGCGGGCGCGTTGTCGGTCTTCTCGGGCAGCTTGGTCCCCGCGGCGGTCGCGGTGGCGACGGCGATGGCGGCGGCCGCGGGCACGACCCGTTTCAGCGGGGAAACGTCGAGGTGCACCTCACGGGCCCGGCGGGCCGCGGCGATGCTGTGCGCGTGGTCGGCGCGGGCGGCCTCCTCCATCACCGACTTGGGCACGGCCTTGAGGCCCCAAATGAAGCCGGTCCACGAGAGCGCCTTGAGGCCGTAGTAGGTGAGGTCGATCTCCCACCAATAGAAGCCGTTGCGGGTCGCCGACTGATAGCGGTGGTGGTTGTTGTGCCAGCCCTCGCCGAGGCAGATCAGGGCCAGGATGAAGCTGTTGCGCGAATCGTCGCTGGTATTGAACCGCCGCCGGCCCATCAGGTGCGCCATCGAGTTGATGCAGGCCGTGCCGTGGAAGAGCGCCGTGGTGCTGATGAAGAAGCCCCACACGAGGAGCTGCCAGCCGTTCGTGCCGAGCCCCGGGGCGTGGACCGCCAGCAGCTCGCCGGCGCCGAACACCGCGAGCGCGAAGAGCAGGGGCACGACGGTGTCGAAACGGTTCAGCCACACGAGTTCCGGGAAGCGCGCGAGGTCCTTGATGGTCGAGTAGTCCGTCGGGAAATTACGGCGGCTCGTGATCCAGCCGATGTGCGACCACCAGAACCCGTGCACGTGCGGCGAGTGCGCATCCTCGGGATCATCCGAATGCTGGTGGTGGTGCCGGTGGTGGTACGCCCACCAGAGCGCCCCGCGCTGCACCGTGGTGCCACCCCAGAGGGCGAGCAAAAACTGGCCCGTGCGCGAGGTGCTGTACGTCTTGTGCGAGAAATAGCGGTGGTAAATGCCGGTGACGGCGAACATCCGCACGAAGTAGAGGGCCACCGCGGTCCAGACCGCCACCGGGCTCGCGCCGACCCAGATGACGCCCAGGCAGCCCAGGTGCAGCACGATGAAGGGCACGCACCGCATCCAGTCCACCCGGTCCGGCTCCTGCCGCAGCAGCGCCGGATCACCTGGGGTGTAATCGGAGTCGATCCACTGTTTGAGCGCGGTGAGGGGACGGGACAGGCGGGCGGATCGTTCGGACATGAGGATGAGCTGGTCGAGGCAACGGGGGCCGCCGCGCTCGTGCAAGCCGCCATTCGGGGAGGAAATAGGTTTTTTTCCGCGGCGCCGACTCCGCCTTGGCGGACTATCCTCCGTCGTTTCGTGAGCGCGCCCTCAGCGCGCTCCGGCCACGTGCAGCTCCACCCAGACGATTTCCTGGGCTGGTCCGTCGTCCTCTTGCCCTAGCCGCACTTCGTTTACCCCGGCGCGTACGGATCCCGGTGGGCAGGCAAAGCGGAGCGCGCGACCCACGCCGCCAAGGGGCGTCACTTCCCCCAGGTCTGGTCCGGCGGCTAGCTGGCGTCCGTTCAGCGTCACCCGTAGCCGGGCCGTCGTGGCCGCGGGGCTGGGGGCCAAGCCGGCCACGAGCCACGCCTCGCCGTCCCCCGCGCCCGGCCCGGCTGCCACGCGGATGGTGCCGCCCGGCCGCCCGGCCAACGGCAGTTGCACTCCGGTGGGAAATCCCCGCGGGGCGGTGTCGATGTAGGTCACCGCGTGGCGCCGGGCGCGGCCCGCCAGCGCCGCGGGCTCGAGTCCCTCCCGCAGCAACCGCGCGTAGTCGGCCGCGCTCACCGGTCGCGTCTGGCTGTCCATCCAGTTGAACAGGTAGATTCCGTCCGCCCCCTCGTGCCGCATCTGGGCCGCGAATCCGCGCAGCGCGGCGAGGTCCAGCGGCACGCTCCGTCCCGTCGGATAGGCGCGCAGGTTGTGCTCCACGCCGGGAAGGAAGGCGACGCCCGGGGCGGCCGCGGCGAGGCGCGCCCGCCACTCGCCCGCGGGCAGCGCGAAGTCGGACGTCGACCAGAAGGGCGCGGCGACGACGAGATCGACGAGCCCCTCGCGGGCCCAGGCGACGGCGTCCATTCCGAGGCCCGCGGCGGCGTCCGGGTGGCTCGGCACGCGCACCCCCAGGAGAAT
>JBEDEF010000133.1:0-6535 GCA_041175845.1 Verrucomicrobiota bacterium | reverse complement strand
GCTGATCCCATCCCTATCCCAATGAAGAAGAGCTATATTTATTTCGTGGTGCCGATGGTCGCGCTGGCCGCCTTTTTCTTCGGCCTCTACTGGAACGCGCACGCCCAGTACCAGGCGCGGGAACAGGGCAAGGTGAAGGCCGCCCGCGAAGCGCGCCAAGCCAAGCTCGAAAAGGAGGCCAAGGACCGCGAGAAGGCCGTGGCCGCCGCCCTCGAGGCCCAGGAAAAGCGCAAGGCCGAGAAGAAGATCCGCGATGAACGCGAGGCGATCGCCAAGGAGGATCGCGAGAAGGCTCGTCAGGCCCGCGACAAGGCCGGCCGCGACGCCGACAAGCTGGAGGCGCAAACCCGCCGCCTGCAGAAGGAGATCGAGGCCGAGAAGAAGGAAATGGCCGAGGTCGTCGCTGCCCGGAAGATCGTCGTCGATGAGGAGAAATTCCTCAACGAGTACGTCAAGAAGGCCAAGGCCAACTCCAACAGCCTGAAGGGGGTCCTGGAGCGCATCCAGGCCGCCGACAAGGCCGCCGAGGATGCCGCCCGGGCCGCCGCCGCCGCGGCTGCCGCCGCCGCCAAGAAATAACCTTACCCTTACCCGATGAAAAAGTGGATGTATGTCCTCGCCCCGACGCTCATGCTCGTGGGCTTCGTCTTTGTCTTCCGCGCCCACGTTGAGGAGGCCAAGATCAAGGAGCGCGCCACCGCCGCACGGATCGAGAAGGAGCGCGCTGACGCCGAGGCCAAGAAGAAGGCCGCCGAGGCTAAGGCCCGCGATGACGCCAAGAAGCGTCAGGACGAGCGCGACGCCGAGGAGCGCAAGAAGGAGGCCGAAAAGGTCGCCAAGCAGGCGGCCGACGACAAGAAGGTCCGTGACCAGACGGCGGAATACACGGCGAAGGGCGCCGCCGCCCAGAAGCAGATCGATGCCCTCGAGGCCGAGTTAGCTAAGCTGCGCAAGGACCGGGATGCCACCAGCCGCGAGTCCTTTGAGATCGCCAAGAAGGTGGAGCTGGCGCGCATCGCCCGCCGCAACGCCGAACTGGAGATCCAGCGGATGACCGAGATGGTCTCGCGGCGCGCCGCGGACAGCTCGCTGACCCGTCCGCCGGTGATTCCGCCGCCGCCGGCGAAGAAGTAATTTCGCGCTGTGCAAACCCGGTGCCGCGAGCACCGGGTTTTTTGTGCCCGAAATCCGGGATCGGCCGCTTTTCTGCTTGCTCCCCACGCGCTCCTCCGGCTCCGTCCCTGTCCCTCGCTTCGGCGAGCCGGATGTCGGGGCGTAGCTTAGCCTGGTAGAGCGCTACGTTCGGGACGTAGAGGTCGTGAGTTCGAATCTCACCGCCCCGACCATCCAAGAAAAAAGGCCCCTCGTGAGGGGCCTTTTCGTTGTCGGGAGTCGAACATGCCGACCCTCAGCCCACCTTCACGTCGTAGCAGACGATGATGTCCTGATCCCGCAGGTAGAGGCGGCCGTTGCTGATCACGGGGTGCGTCCAGACTTTGCCCCGCTCACTCCGGATCTTGGTCTGCGGCTCGATGCGGAAGCGCCCGTGCTCCTTCCAGCCCTGCGTGGAGGCCTCGATCAGGGCCACCACGCCGGTGTTCTCCTCGAGGCAGTAGAGTCGGCCGTCCGCGTAGGCGATCGCGCCCTTGCCGAGGTTCTTCACCTTCCAGACCTCCTCGCCCGTCTTGAAATTCTGGCAGGCCCAGCCGCTCGGGTCGTCGTGCCCGAATACATGCTCCCCAACCAGCACCACACCGCCGTGATGGTTGCGCATCACCTTGTTCTCATAAACCACCCGCACCGTGTTGGTGGGGGAAATCTCGACCTGCTTGCACCCGGAGCCGTACCCGGCCGTAACGTATACGAAATTATCCTTCACCACCGGCGTCGGGATCACCGCGGTCCGACCCTGGAAGTCCGTCTGCCACAGCACACGGCCGTCCTCGGGGTTCAGGCCAAAGACCTGCCGCTCTGTCCGCTGCACGTACTGCTTCTTCCCGTGGATCATCGCCGGCACGATCGAGGAATAATGGGCCGCGTCGGTCAGGTCCTTGCCCTGCCAGACGAGCTTGCCGGTGGCCTTGTCGAGCGCCGCGACCGTGCCCTTGCCGCCGCCCGGGGTGGCGAGCACGAGGTTGCCGTCCACCAGCACCGATTCGGTGTAGCCCCACTTGGGCACCGAACCGCCGAGGGCCTTGAGGCTCGCCTTCCAGAGCACCTTGCCGTCCGCCAGCGCCAGGCAATGCAGGCCTCCGGTCCCGCTCAGGGCGTAAACCCGGTCGCCGTCCACCGTGGGGGTGCCCCGTGGCCCGCCGCCCCAGTCGTTGGCCAGGATGCCGTCCATCGGGGCGGCCCAGACCTCCTTGCCCGTGGCGGCATCGAGCGCGAGGACGATCTCTTTGCCGTCGCGGGTGCCGAGAGTGAAGAGGCGGCCGTTGACGATGGCGGGACCGGAGTAGCCGTTGCCGGCGTTCTCGAAGGTCCAGAGCTTCTTTGGTCCACCTGCCGGCCATTGCTGGAGCAGGCCGGTTTCGCGGGAGACGTCGGAGCGGTCCGGCCCACGCCATTGGGGCCAGTCGTGAGGGGCCGCGAGGGCGGCGGTCTGCAAGGCAAGGAGGACGGGGAACAGGCGAGGATGCATCGTGGGAGGAAAGCGGGGGAGGACCGCAGGGTCCGGGGCGCTGCAAACGAAAGGAGGAACCTTAGCCTTGGCAACCGTCCACCGGCTGGGAAGGGCCCTTCGTTTTCCGCCCGGGCTCGCTGGAGCAGAGGGCGCTCCAGCCCGGCTACCGGTCCCGCGACCGCTTTTGCCTGACATTCTTGAGCCGGAAGGCCTCACTCGCCGCGATGCCCGCCCAACGCCTCACGCCCGCCGCGCTGGCGGCGCTTCCCGCCACCTTGCCCGCCTGGACGTTGCACGAGGGCAGGCTGCGCCGGGAGTTTCGGTTCTCGGATTTCTCCGCCGCGTTCGGCTTCATGACGCGGGTGGCGCTCGCGGCGGAGCAACTCGGCCATCATCCGGACTGGAGCAACGTCTGGAATCGCGTCACCATCACGCTCTCGACCCATGATCTGGGGGCGTTGTCGGACCTCGATGTGGAACTGGCCCGGCGCATCGACGCCCTGGCCGGCTGAGGGCCGGCGGCCTTCAGAACGTACCCTTGAGACCAAAGGTCCAGAGCGAGCCGAAGTCCTCGCGCTGGCGGAACTGGGCGTGCGCGGGTGTGCTCGGCCCGGCGCGTTCGATATCCTCCGTCGCGTCGTTGACGTTGCGCAGGCTGCCGAAAACCGCGATGCGCCGGTAGAACGTGTATTCCCCGCTGAGGTCGATGTAGAGGCGCTTGGAGCCCCAGTCGTACGTGCTGGGCTCGATGCTGCGGCCGGCGGCGATCAGGCCGCGGCGCTGGCGGCCGCGGTAATTCCAGTTGATCCGCAGGTTGTACTGGGGGCGGGAGAGGCTGACGCCCCAGTTGTAGATGCGCGGGATGTAGCCGGAGAAATTGGACGAGGCGGCCCCGGTGGCACGGGTGGCGGTGGTGTTCGCGAACACCTGCACCCCGCGCGCCCACGACGGGAGGAACGTGAGCGTCTGCTTGTAATCGAACTCCAAGCCCTGCATCCGGACCGTGGAATCGAGGTTGTAATTCGTGGAGACGGGGTACTCGCCGTAAATCTCCGGATCCAGGCTGTAGAGGGCGAGGAACTCCGGCGTCGCGGGCAGCACGATGCTGCCGAAGAAGTTCCGGAAATCGCGTCGAAACGCGCCGACCGAGATCTGTCCCACGCGCTCGAAATAATATTCAAAACGGATCCGGGTCGTCTTGGCGCTCCAGGCCTTGATGCCCGCATTGTTCACCGCGATCCGGTTATTGGAGGAATTCGGCGGCAGCTCGGTGTCGGGCAACGTGAGCCCGCCGGCGTACTGGTTGAAGTCGGGCCGGCCGATCGAATAATAGTAGGAGACGCGGCCGATCAGGTTCTCCCGGAGATTGTAGCTCGCGTTCACGTTGGGGAACCAGCGCAGGTATTCCTTCTGCACGTGCTGCTTGCGGTCGAGCAGGGTCAGGCGCGAGACGGCGAGGGCGTTCGAGACGCCGTTGATCGTGGTGGGCTCGATCAGCGTCGGGGCGGGAATGCGGTTCACCCCGGTGCCGGTGAAGATGAGGTTCCCGTTGGCATCACGCTGGGGAATCACGTCGCCGTTGGCGTCGCGGCGGTAATTGCCGGTCGGATCGGTGAGGGGCCCTTGGGCGGACACGTTGGTCTGCTCGGCCCGGATGCCGCCCACGAGCTTCAGGCGGCGATCGAAGAAGGCGAGGTCGCCGCGCAGATAGGCCGACGAGATGATCTCCGAGGCGCGCTTCGAGAGGTTGACGGCGTTCCGGTAGGCGGCGTTCTGATCGATCGTGTAGTGGCTCGGATTGGCGGAGTAATATTCCCACGCCTTGAAATTGCTCAGCCACTGAATCTTGGGGAAACCATAGGGGCCGGTACGCTGCGAGAACACCTCGTCGAGCAGGAAGGCGGCCCCGTCGTCGGTGCCGAGCGGATCGGCCGGCGTGGTGGAGGTGCGGCCGTCGGCGCCGCGGTGCGTGTAGGGCACGGTGCCGCCGCGGATGTCACGGGCGGATTCGCGGATGTCCGCGCCGAGCTTCAGCGAGACCGGGATCCGGCGGACCTCGAAGTCGCGGCGGACGTTGGCGAAGGCGCTGCGCTGCAGGTCCGAGGACTCCCGGAAGTCGCTGCTGTTGGTATTCAGCACGTAGGAGCGCAGGTCATACGGATCCACGGGCGTGTCATTGGGGCCCTCGGTGACCTCGATCCGGCCGGGGCGCAGGTAAAAGATGTCGCGGAAGCGAACGGTCACGCCGGTGCGGCGGGCCGAGGCGCCATTGAAATAACCCTTGTCGATGTCGCGATAATGGTTGCTCGCGTGCGAGTAGCCGGCGCCGGCGTCGACCTTCCAGATCGGCCCGTCGTGGAAGAAGCGCAGCGTCGGCATGTAGGTGGTCCCGGACTTCTCCCGGGCGCCGTTGCCCACCGTGATTTCGCCAAACCCGCGGTCACCGAGGGTGTCGCGGGTGCTGAAGTTGCCCGGCAGCACGCGGTTCGTGTTGAACGTGAGCGAGCGGTTGTTGAACATCGCGTCGAAGAACGCGTACTGGAACGAGAAGGCCAGGCGGGCGTGGCGGGAGAGCTTGTAATCCAGGGTGGTGCCAACCGACGAGCGGGTGGTGAGCTTGGTGCCATCCCGCACCCGGTAATTGGACAGGTAAGGCTGGTCCGGCGTCGTGTCGGGATATCCGTTGAGGGCATTGGCCGCGACCGTGGTGGCGTTGCCGGCGCCGCGCCACGTGTTCAGCATGTAGTCCTGCATCGTGTATTGGGACGTCGTGCCGCCGGAGAGGGTGAAGCCGAAGGTTTTGTTCACCGGCACGACCCACGAGAAATCCAGGCCCGGATGGATCTTGTAGGTGGGTTCGCGGATCGGGCCGGGGGTCTTGCGCAGGCTGCGCTCGGCGTCGCGCATCATCAAGTACACGCTGCCGTTGAACTGCGGCTTGGAGCGCTCAAAGGCGCCGCGCGGCACCATGTTGACCCCGCCGGCGAGGGCCGAACCGGGCGACTCCGGGGTGGGGGAGTGGTAGACCTCGATCCGGGCGATGTTGTTGATCGAGACCTGCTCCAGCTCGACCGAGCGGCCGGTGCCGGAGGAGGCGGCGCTGGCCAGATTGAACCCGCCGACCGTCACGGGCACGTTGCCGGAGGGCACCCCGCCCATTGAGATCGTGCGCGCATCGCCGCCGACGAAATCGATCGACATGCCGGGAAGGAACTTGAGGAACTCGCCGACGTTGCCCTCGGCGATGTGACCGAATTCATCCGCCGCGACGACATTGACGATGTTGCTGGCGAAGCGCTGCTCGTTGATCGCGATGGCGGCGCCCTCCATTTCCTTGGAGGTGGCGACCACGAACTGATCCAGGCGGACGGTGCCGTCGCCGGGGCCGGGCGTGCGGTCCTCGCCCGTGAGATCGAAGTCCCGCGTGGCGATCTGCCCGGCGCCCACCGTCACGCTGGCTGTCTGGGCCGCGAGGCCGGTGTGGAACACGCGCACGCGGGCCTCGCCGGCCGGCACGCCGGTCAGGCGGTACTGGCCGGTGGCGTCGGTGAAGACCTCGAGGCGCGTGCCGATGACGGTGACGCGCGCCTTTTCGAGGTATTCGCCGTTGCGGGTGTTGAGCACGCGGCCCTCGATCGAGCCCGTGGCGCCCTGACCAAGGGCGAATCGGGCGAGGAGGAGGAAAAAGGCGGCGAGCACGCCGCGGCGGAGGAGCGGGCGATGCGAGAGGGATGAGTCCATGGCGGCAGGATGGGGGTAAGACCCCGGTCGCCGCGCCGGCTCAGTGCGGCGGAGGGGTTTGGGGCGGCTGTTGGGATGAGGCACCCCCGCCGCGACTCAATGCGAAAATGGACGGGCGGCGACACCGCGGGCGTGCGCGCCTGCCTTCGGAATTGTCACGGGCGCTTGCGG
>JBEDEF010000132.1:0-2532 GCA_041175845.1 Verrucomicrobiota bacterium | reverse complement strand
GTGAAGGGGCTGGGCATCTTTCCGGGCCGGGTGGTGCGCTTCCGGTTGCCGGCGGAGTTCAAGGTGCCCCACATGGGTTGGAACACGGTGCGCTTCACGCAGCCGGCGTCCCCGTTGCGTTCCGGCCTCGGCCTCGAGGGGGAATCGTTTTACTTCGTGCACAGTTTCCGCTGTGAGCCGGCGGATCCCGCCCTGGTGCTGGCCGAGTGCGATTACGGCGGCCCCTTCTGCGCGGCGATCGGCCGCGGCCGGGTCTTCGCCACCCAGTTCCATCCCGAGAAGAGCCAGGCTCGGGGCCTGCAGGTTTACCGCAATTTCGCGGCGATCGCGGCCCGGACTTAAGTTTTTCTGCGCCCACGCGCGTTTTTTCTAATTTCCGGCTGGCGGGCGCGGAATGGCGTGCAAGTGTCTCCGCCTTAGCCGTTAGCTTTCGCTATCCCCCTATGTCCAAAGAAGCCACGCTCCAACTCGAGGGTAAGGAATACAAGCTGCCGGTGATCGTCGGCACGGAGGGCGAGAAGGCGTTGGATGTACGCAACCTCCGCGCGCAGACCGGGGCGATCACCTACGACGACGGGTTCGGCAACACCGGCTCTTGCCTGAGCGAGATCACGTTCATCGATGGCGACGCCGGCGTGCTGCGCTACCGGGGCTACGCGATCGAGGACCTCGCCGAGCACTCCTCATTCGTCGAGACCGCCTACCTGATCATCCACGGCAACCTGCCGAATTCAGTCGAGCGGCGTCGCTTCGGCGACCTGCTGCGCCTGCACTCGCCGGTGCACTCGGCGATGGACCACCTCTTCGAGGGGTTCCCGCTGGGTTCGCACCCGATGGCGATCCTTTCGGCGCTGCTAAATTCCCTCGGCTGCTACTACCCGCATCTGGCGACCAACCGTCCGCAAGAGGATCTGGCAAATTTCGAGGAAGCCTCCGCCATCGCGATCTCCAAGGTGCGCACGATCGCGGCGATGTCGTACCGCAAGAGCCGCGGGCTGCCCTACATCTACCCGAAGCGCACCCTCCCGTACTGCGAGAATTTCCTGCATATGATGTTCTCGCAGCCCTACGAGGACTTCGTGCCGACCCCCGAGGTCGCGCAGGCGCTCAATCTGTTTTTGCTCCTCCATGCCGATCACGAGCAGAACTGCTCCACCTCGACGGTCCGGATGGTTGCCTCCTCGGGCGCGAACCTATTCGCCTCCGTGGCCGCGGGCGTCTGTGCCCTTTGGGGTCCGCTCCATGGCGGCGCCAACATGGCGGTGATCGAGATGCTCGAGAGTATCCACGCTGAGGGTGATGACGGCAGCAAGTTCATCGAAGCTGCCCGTTCGGGCAAGGCTGGGCACCGGCTGATGGGCTTCGGGCACCGCGTTTACCGCAACTACGACCCGCGCGCCAAGATCATCAAGGCGAGCTTCGACAAGGCCCTCGCCAGCCTCGGCATCAAGGATGACCCGCTGTTGCAGATCGCGCGGCGGCTCGAAGACGTTGCGCTGCGGGACGACTATTTCCTTTCCCGTCGCCTGTACCCGAATGTCGACTTCTACAGCGGCCTGATCATGCGGGCGCTTGGGATCCCGCAGAACATGTTCACGGTGATGTTCGCGATCGGGCGGATGCCCGGGTGGATCGCTCACTGGAAGGAAGTCGTCTCCAATCCGAAGAACAAGATCTACCGTCCCCGCCAGGTCTACACCGGCGCGGTCCGGCGTCCGTTCGTGCCGATGGCGGAGCGGGCCTGAGCGTCTTTCCCGCCGGGCGTGCGCTCAATCTTTCCGCTGCGCGTGAAAGATATCCTCCAGCGGCATGCCCGTCAGCCGGGTCAGCCCGCGGAAGAGGCGCCAGAGTACGTACATCGTCACCACTAAGTTCGGCACCACGATTACCGGCCAGCTGAGCAGGTTCATGCGCCCGAGTTCGGCATTGAACGCCTCCGTGCCGGGCTCGCTGACTAAGATATACCGCGCGAGCGCGTAGTTCAGCACGGCGCTGAGCAGGAAGGAGGCGGCCAGCCCCCGCGTGGCGCCGACCATCAGGCGCTCGAACTCCGGGTGCAGGTTGCGTTCGGTGAGCACCGTATCGACGCGCGCGGTGTCGATCACCTGCTCGTTCCAGAGCAGCTCTCGGACGAGCGGGCGCCGGCTGCCGCTGGACACGATGATCGCCACGCCGAAGAGGGTCGGGATGGCCGCTTCCTTGACCGCGAACCAGAACGGATCCGCCTGCAGCTGATTGAGGCCGCCAGTGAGCAGCACGCTGAGGATGCCAACGATGGAGAAAAAGTTGGTCTTCCGGCGTCGGATCAGGTCGTAGATGCCGTAGCCGAGCGGGAAGGCGAGGGCGGCCGCCATCCCCCAGGTGGGCCCGAGGGACCCCGCGCCGCTGAACTTGGTCAGAATCAGCGACGGGGCGGCAATGTTGCAGACCAGGTTGAGGAGTAGGCTCTCGCGGGGCAGGGCGGCTTGGGTCATGAAGGAAAAGTCAGGCTGGGAAAGACGCGGCGCACGGCAAGACGGTACATATTTCCTG
>JBEDEF010000131.1:0-3712 GCA_041175845.1 Verrucomicrobiota bacterium | reverse complement strand
GCGTTGGCCGGAGCGGGGGCGGCGGGGGCGCGGACGGAAAGCTTGGCCATGGCGGAAAGGGGTTCTGGTGTACTTGATAACCTCTTCGAGGGTGGTGTGGCCGTCGAGGATCGAGCGCAGCCCGTCCTCCCGGATCGTCCGCATCCCCTGCTCGATCGCCTTCTGCTTCAGCTCGAGCGTGGGCGCCTTCCGGGTCACCATGTCTCGCAGCGCCTCGCTCATCCGGAGCCACTCGTAGATGCCCAACCGGCCCTTGTAGCCGGACTGGCTGCACGTCGGGCAGCCCTTGCCGAACGAAAACGGCCGGTCGCCCACGACGTCGCGCCCCACCCCGAGCTGGCCGAGCACCTCGGCGGTCGGGACATAGGTCGAACGGCACTGCTTGCAGATCCGGCGCACCAGTCGCTGGGCCAGCACGGCCTCCAGGCTCGCGGCGATCAGGAACGACTCGACCCCCATGTCGACGAGCCGGGTCACCGCCCCCGCCGCGTCATTGGTGTGCAAGGTCGACAGCACCAAGTGTCCCGTGAGCGATGCCTGGATGGAGATTTGCGCCGTCTCCAGGTCGCGGATCTCGCCCACCATGATCACATCCGGGTCCTGCCGCAGGAACGAGCGCAGCGCCGCCGCGAAGGTCAGTCCGACCAGCGCATTCACAGGCACCTGCATGATCCCCTCGATCTCGTACTCGACCGGATCCTCCGCGGTCAGGATCTTGAGGTCGACCGTGTTCACCAGCCGCAGCGCGCTGTAGAGGGTCGTGGTCTTGCCCGAGCCGGTGGGGCCCGTGACGATGAAGATGCCGTTCGGGCGCCGGACGATCTCGTGGATCCCCTCCAGCACCTCCGGGGACATCCCTAGCTGGCCGATGTCCAGCCGGACCGCGGACTGGTCCAGGACGCGCAGCACCACGGACTCCCCGAACTGGGTCGGCAGGGTGGAGACGCGCAGGTCCACCGGCCGGCCCCCGATGTTGATCTTGATGCGGCCGTCCTGCGGGAGCCGCCGCTCGGCGATGTTGAGACTCGCGAGTACCTTCACCCGCGAAACGATCGGCACGGCGAGCTGCCGCGGCGGCGGCGCCATCTCGTACAGGGCACCGTCGATACGGTAGCGGATCTTGAACTCGTGCTCGAACGGCTCGAAGTGGATGTCGCTCGCCTTGTCCCGGATCGCCTGGCCGATGACCAGATTGACGAACTTGATGATGGGGGTCTGTTCCGCCATCGACTCGAGGTCGCGCTCCGAGATTTCCCGCGCGCCCGCGTCCGTCGCCACTTTGCCCGTGCTGATCTCCTGCAGCACATCGTCGATGGTGTCCTCGTCCTCCCCGTAATGCTGCCGGATCTGGACCTCCACCTTGTCCGGGTCCGCGAAATGGAGCCGCACGCTCCGGTCCAGCGCGAACGACAGGTCGCTCACCGCCTGCGTATTGAAGGGATCCGCGACGAGCAGGTCGATCGTGCGCTCGTCAGCCCGCAGCGGCATCACCCCGTAGTCGCGGGCCAGCCGGCCCGTCAGCGCTGCGATCGCGTCGCCCGGAAATTGCGCCGGCAGCTCCGCCACGTAATCATAACCCAGCTGGTCGGCGATCCGCCGCAGCAGATCATCTTTCTCCACTAGGCCGAGGTCCACCACCACGTCGGCCAGCGGCTTGCCGGTGGCCTTGTGCTCCTCGTTGAGCTCATCCAGCTGCGCCGCCGGGACGAGCCGCTGCTCCTTCAGAAAATCGTAGATCGCTGGGCTGTGGGACGCGAACATGGGGTCAGAGGGTCCGGGGCCGCGCGCCGCCGGGGAGGAGCTTCTCGCGCATCAAGTGCGGATCCTGGGCGAGGTCGATCGCGTCCTCCGCCCGCACTTGCCCACGCTGGACCAGCGCCGTCAGGTGGTTGTCCAAGGTGATCATGCCCAGGCTCGCCCCAGTTTGGATGTCCGAGGGGATGCGGAACGCTTTGTTGTCCCGAATCAGCGCGGCGATCGAGGTCGTGTTGACCATGATCTCGAAAGCCGGCACCCGGCCCCCGCCAACCTTGCGGCACAACACCTGTGAGATCACCGCCACCAGCGAAGAGGAGAGCTGGGTGCGGATCATCTCCTTCGTCTGCGCCGGAAACGCGTCCACGATGCGGTCGATGGTCTTCGCGGCGCTATTGGTGTGCAGGGTGCCCAGCACGAGGTGACCGGTCTCGGCCGCGGTGATGGCGGCCTCGATGGTCTCCAGGTCACGCATTTCGCCGACGAGGATCACGTCCGGATCCTGCCGCAGCCCGCGCCGGATGGCTTCCGCGAAACCGGGCACGTCGGTGTGCACCTCGCGCTGCGTCACGAGACAGCGTTTGTGCGGGTGGTGAAACTCGATCGGATCCTCGATGGTGATGATGTGGCCGTCGCGCTGCTCGTTGATGTAGTTGATCATCGCCGCCAGCGTCGTCGATTTGCCGGATCCCGTGGGCCCGGTGACGAGGATCAAGCCCCGGGGGCGATGGAGGAGCTCCCGCACCTTGTCGGGCAGGCCGACTTCGCGCAGCGACAGGAGGCGGTTGGGGATCTGCCGGAGGACGAGGCCGTAATGACCTTTGGCGCGGAAGGCGGAGACGCGGAAACGGGCGTCCTCGCCGAACGCCAAGCCGAAGTCTGCGCCACCCTGCAGCCGCACTGAGCTCAAATGCGCCTCCGGAGTAATCGCCTGCATCAGCCGCTCGGTGTCCGCCGGGGTAAGTGCCGGGCCGTCGATCGGCGTCATCGCGCCGTGGACGCGGAGCACTGGCGGCTGGCCAACACTGACGTGCAAGTCGGAAGCGCCCTGCTCCACCATCAGGTCCAGAAGGTCGTTCATCTCGTACTGCATCGCGGGGAGGGGCTCAAGTGGCGTCGCCGACGGTGATCGAGACGACCTCCTCGATCGTGGTGAGACCACCAGTGACCTTGCGCGCGCCATCCTCGCGCATCGTTCGCATCCCGAGCGCACGGGCCCGCTCACGCAGGCGCTGCGTCCCTGCGTTGGCGTAGATCATCTTCTGCAGCTCGTCGTTCACCACCAGAATCTCGAAGATCCCCATCCGGCCGCGGTAGCCGGTGGAGTTGCACTGCCCGCAACCCTCGCCCTGCGCGAAGGTCGCGTGCTCCGCCTGCGCCGGGCTGATGTTCAGCGCCCGCAACTCCCGCGCGTCGGGGGTGACCGTACGCTTGCAGTGGCGGCAGATCTTGCGCACCAGCCGCTGCGCCATCACCGCCCGCAGCGAGGTGGAAACGAGGAACGGCTTCACCCCGATGTCAATCAGCCGGGTGACCGCGCCCGGCGCGTCGTTGGTGTGCAGGGTCGAGAACACCATGTGCCCCGTGAGCGAGGCGTTGATCGCGATCTCCGCCGTCTCCAGGTCGCGGATTTCACCCACCATGACGACGTTCGGCGCCTGCCGGAGCATCGCCCGCAGGGCCGCCGCGAAGGTCATCCCCACGTCGTGCCGCACCGGCACCTGGTTGATGCCGTTCAACTGGTACTCCACCGGATCCTCCACCGTGATGATCTTCCGGTCCGGCTTATTGATAAAGTGGAGACAACCGTAGAGCGTCGTCGTCTTGCCGGAACCGGTCGGGCCCGTCACGAGGAGAATCCCGTCCGGCAGCGCGATCAGCCGCTCAAAGGTGGCGGCGTCGTCACTGAAGAACCCCAGCTCGGGCAACCCAAGGGTCAGGCCCTCCTTGTCGAGGA
>JBEDEF010000130.1:0-6285 GCA_041175845.1 Verrucomicrobiota bacterium | reverse complement strand
GTGCGGCGGACGCCCACCCGGTTCAACGTCTCCACCGGGTTCAATGACATGCACTTCTTCGCACACCACCGGCGGATCCCTACCCTCGGCTACGGCCCGGGAGGCGAAAACTGCCACGCCGTCGACGAACGGGCGCAGGTGCGGGAACTGCTCGCCAGCGCCCGGATCTACGCGGAGCTGATGACGACCTTTGCCGGCTGAACGACCGGCCGGCGTCGGCTCAGCGGGAGATGTCGGCCTGCGTGAGGATACGGAAACCGCGCTGGGCCAGAGCTTGGGCCGCCACCTCGGCGTCCTCCGCATTGATCGCGAGCGCGGATTTCCCCTCAGGGCGGCGGATGAAGCTGTAGACGTAGTGGATATTGATCTCCGCCTCGAACAGGGCCGCCAGGACTCCACTGAGCTCCGCTTCGCCGGCGAGTTCCACCGCTAGGACCTCTACTTCCGTGTAAGGGAAGTCGTTGTTTACCATCAGTTCCCGCGCTCGCTCTGGGTCATCGACGATGACCCGGACGATCGCGCTGTCCGTGGTGTCGAGCACGGTGATCGCGATGATGTGGACCTCGCTTTGCCGGAACAGGGTGGTCAGGTCATGGAGCCTCCCGACGCGATTTTCGGCGAAGATCGAGAACTGCCGCACCGGATCGCGGGCCGAGAGGGAGACGGAACTCATCCTGGGACCAAGCTAGGCGGACGCGGCGGCGGGTCAACGGCGCTTTCGGCGCGGCGCAGCCCCGATTCTGAGCGTGGAGCCGCCGCTTGCGTCCGGGCCTGCCCCGGGCACCCTTAACTCAGCACCGCACCCATGAAATCCACCTTATTCCGCCCGCTGCTCGCGCTTCCTCTCCTGAGCGCCCTCACCCTCGGGGCCCAAACTGCACCGGCCCCCACGCCGACCGCCGCCGCCGAGGTCCCGGTCAAGCTCGAGGCCTTCACCGTGACCGGCTCCAATGTGAAGCGCCTCGAAGTAGAGAAAGTCCTGCCCGTGACCATCTTCGACGCCGCCGCGATGGAGATCCGCGATCCCGGCCAGCCCTCGGACCTGATCACCGCGCTGCCCCAGGTGACCGGCCTGCCCGGCAACGAGACCGCGACGCTCGGAGCGACCGCCCGCGGCGACAACGCCAGCGTCTCCCTGCGCGGTATCCCCTCCAGCAACACCCTGGTGCTGCTCAACGGCCGCCGCCTCGTCCCCCACCCGATCAGCCAGAGCGAGGCCGGGGTTCCGACCCTCTCCACCAACATCAACCAGTTGCCCAACCGGGGCTTGGAGCGGGTGGAGGTGCTGCGGGACGGTGCCTCGTCCGTTTACGGCTCCGATGCAGTGGCCGGGGTCATCAACTACACGATGCAGCGCAACTTCAAGGGCACCGAGCTGGCCCTGCGGTACGGGGTGACGGACTACGGTGACGGCACCGAGTACCGCGGCACCCTGACGCACGGGTTGACCTTCGCGGGCAAGCGGGGGCGGGCGGTGCTGACGGCGGATTATTACCTGCGCGACCCGATTTATGCGCGCGACCGGCCCTTCGCGGCGGACGGGGACCACAGCGGGCGGGCGCCGGACCCGTGGAAGCAGGGGAACGTCACCGCGGCGTCGGCCTTCAATGCCCGCTCCGCGACCACGCCCTTCGGTAATTTCCTGCTCGGGACCGTGACCGCCACCAATGCCTACGGGGCGGTGAGCGGGTTTGCCGGGAGCCGCCCGGCGGGCGTGCCGGCGACGATGGCCGCGACTTCGGGCCTGTTTGTCCTGACTCCGACCGCGACCGGCGTGGGCTTCGCCCCAGCGGCCCCGATCCGCACCGGCATCACCCGCGAGTATTATTGGAACAACAACGCGTACCGGGTCATCCAGCCGAAGACCGCCCGTACCAACGTGCACGCGGCGGCCGAGCTGGACGTGAATGACCGCGTCACGGCGTTCGCGGACTTCACCCTGTACCGGGCGCATTCGGTGACCTACCGGGAGCCGGACGGCGTCACCCAGAGCACGGATGGCTTCATCATCGTGCCGGTGACCAATCCCTGGAATCCCTTTGGCAACCGCTTCTGGTCGCCCACGGGCGCGCCGAATGCGGACGGCACGCCGCGGCTCACCGGCACCCCCTCGGCGGTTTCGATCACCAACAAGCGCCTGACCGATCTGGCGACGCGGACCGATTACGTGGACACGGCGCTGTACCGGGGCGTGGCGGGCCTGCGCGGCAAGCTGCTCAGCACCTGGAGTTGGGAAGCGGTGGTGCTCTGGGCGCAGGGTCGCGTGACCGAGAACGAGGAGGGGCCGACCCGGAAGAGCCTGTTGATCCAGGCGATCAACCAGACCGACCCGGGGCGGGCGTTCAATCCGTTCACGCGGACCTTTGCGGTGCAGAACGGGCAGCTGGTGGTCACCGGCCCGTACGTGAATCCGGAGAGTGTGCAGTCGACCTTCCGGTCGAGCTTCATCCGGAGTGGCATCACCAAGCTGGGCAGCGCGGACTTCCGGGCGAGCGGCGACTTGGTGCGGCTGTGGGGTGGCAACACGGTGGGCGCGGCGTTCGGCGGCGAGTTCCGCTATGAGGCCTATGATGACTATCGTCCGCCGTTCGCGGGCTTGAATCCGCCGGGCTCGGGCCTCGATCCGTTGGCGAATGATTTCCTGGGCTTCTCGCCCAATTCCGACACCCACGGCAACCGGCACGTCGCGGCGCTGTACGCCGAGGCGGTCGTCCCGCTGGTGGGGCGCAACTTCCAGTTGCCGCTGGTGCGCTCCCTGGAGTTGTCGGCGTCGGCGCGGTATGAGAGCTACACCGACTTCGGCGACACCACCAAGCCCAAGCTGGGCGTCAATTGGCGGCCCTTTGATTGGGCGATGGTGCGGGCCTCGTACAATGAGGGCTTCCATGCGCCGAACCTGGCGCAGTTGTTCAACGGCACCCTGATCCGGACCGTGACCGGCAGCAACGACACCTACCGCAGCACGGTGACCGGGCTGATCACCGATGGTCCCTCGAACCGGCGGAGCGTGGCCTCGGGCAACCGGAACCTGCAGCCGGAAGCCTCGCGGGGGAAGTCGGCCGGCGTGGTCATTGAGGTGCCGGGCGTGCGCGGGCTGTCGGTCTCGGTCGATTACTGGGAGATTCGCCAGCTGGACCTGATCGCGTCGGGCGGCGGCATTGCGGACGACACCGCGGCGCTGTTGGCGGCGACCCAGTCCGCCCTCGCGGCGGGCCAGACCATCGGCCAGGTGGATCTCGGTTCGGGTACGGGCGCCTACAAGGGCGATCCCTCCGTGGTGCGCCTGCCGGTGACGCAGGCGGACCGCGAGGCCTTCGCCGCCTACAATGCCACGCGCGCCCCGGGCAACCAGCGGGCCGTGGTCGGGTCGATCGACATCCTGCGGACCAGTTACTTCAACAAGGCGCAGCAGTTTGTGAACGGCTTCGATTTCGATGTCAGCTACCGCTTCCCGCAGCTAAGCCTCGGACAGTTCCGCACCAACACGACGTGGACGTACCTGAACGAGTTCTACGCCTACAGTCTCCCCGTGGGCGACAGCCGCCGCACCCGGGCCAACTACCGCGACGGCAACAGCGTGAATGCGGGCGGCGCCACCCCGATCTGGCGCGGCAGCACCAACCTCACCTGGAGGAAGGGCGATTGGAGCGCGGGCCTGGGCTGGTACTACACGGGTAGCTTCACCGACGTGAACGTCACCACCACCAAGGCCACCTGGGATTCCCTCGGCAATCCGGGCTACATCCGGCCGGTGCTGAACAACGGCGCCCTGTCGTACCGGTTCATCGTCAAGGCCTCGAGCAGCTACAACCTGTTCGTGACGCACCGCCTGCAGCTCCCGGGCAACTGGCTGCACCACACGAATGTGCGCCTCGGCGTGAACAACCTGTTCAACACGGAGCCGCCGCTCTCGGGCGATTCCCGCGGGTACGAGCCGTCCGTTTACAATGTGATGGCGCGCGGCCGCACCTATGCCTTGCAGCTGACCCGTAAGTTCTGAGCGCGGGCCCGGCCCGACCGGCGGACGCGGCCTGCCCCCGCGGACGCCGGTCAAGGCCGTGATCGTTACTGCCTTCGTTTCCGCGGCGGCCGGTCCGCCGCCCCTTCGACTTCCTAATGAAACCGGATTCCTCCGTTCCGCTCTCCCGCAACGAGCACCTCCTACGCTGGGTCGAGAAGATGGCGGCCCTCTGCCGCCCGGCGGCGATCCACTGGGTGGATGGCTCGCAGGCGGAATATGAGGCCCTGTGCAGCCAGTTGGTGGCGGCGGGCACCTTCACCCGCCTAGACCAGCAGCGCTGGCCAGGGTGCTACCTGGCGCGGAGCGATCCCAGCGATGTGGCGCGAGTGGAGGACCGGACCTTTATCTGTTCCCATTCACCGGAGGCAGCGGGGCCGACCAACAATTGGGTGAACCCCTACGAGATGCGGCGGAAGCTGCGGGAGCTCTTCAGCGGCTGCATGGCGGGGCGGACCATGTATGTCCTGCCGTTCAGCATGGGGCCGGTGGGCTCGCCCATGGCGCAGATCGGCGTGGAGCTGACCGATTCCCCCTACGTGGTGGTGAATATGCGGATCATGGCCCGCATCGGCCGGCCGGTGTTCCAGGAGATCGACAAGAAGGACCGCCGGGTCGTGCCGTGCCTGCACTCGGTGGGCGCGCCGCTCGCGGCGGGGCAGGTGGACGTGCCGTGGCCCTGCAACCGGGAGAAGTACATCGTGCACTTCCCGGAAACGCGCGAGATCTGGAGCTATGGCTCGGGCTACGGCGGCAACGCCCTGCTGGGAAAAAAGTGCTTCGCCCTGCGCATCGCCTCGAACATGGCCCGCGACGAGGGCTGGATGGCGGAGCACATGCTGATCCTGGGCGTCGAGGATCCGCGCGGGGAGAAGACCTACGTCGCGGCAGCCTTCCCGAGCGCATGCGGCAAGACGAACTTCGCGATGCTGATCCCGCCCCGGCCCCTGCAGGAGAAGGGATGGAAGGTCTGGACCGTGGGCGACGACATTGCGTGGATCCGGCCCGACGCGCAGGGGCGCCTCCGCGCGATCAACCCCGAGGCCGGGTTCTTCGGGGTGGCCCCCGGCACGTCCGTCCGCACCAACCCCAACGCGATGGCCGCCCTCGCGCGGAATACCATCTTCACCAATGTCGCGCTGACCCCGGACGGCGGGGTCTGGTGGGAGGAGATGACGCCGGAGCCGCCCGCGCGGCTGACAGACTGGCAGGGCAAGGAATGGACGCCGGAGATTGCCCGCGCGACCGGTGCCAAAGCGGCGCACCCGAACGCGCGGTTCACCGCCCCCGCGTCCCAGTGCCCGACGATCGATCCAGCCTGGGAGGACCCGGAGGGCGTGCCGCTGAGCGCGATCGTCTTCGGCGGCCGCCGCGCGACAACGATGCCGTTGGTGTACCAAGCGTTCAACTGGAGCGCCGGCGTCTACATCGGCGCCACCATGGGCTCGGAGATGACGGCGGCCGCCGCGGGTACCCTGGGCAAAGTCCGGCGCGATCCGATGGCGATGCTGCCGTTCTGCGGCTACCATATGGGCGATTACTTCCGCCACTGGATCAGCATGCAGAAGCGGCTGACGGAGACCCCGCGCATCTTCCACGTGAACTGGTTCCGCAAGGGGCCGGACGGAAAGTTCCTCTGGCCAGGGTTCGGCGATAACATGCGCGTGCTCAAATGGATCGTCGACCGGGCTCGCGGCCGGGCCCTCGCGCGGGAGACCCCGATCGGCTGGATGCCACACTACGAGGACCTCGACTGGACCGGGATGGATTTCCCGCGCGAACAGTTCGAGGCCCTGCAGCACTTCGACCGCGCCCTCTGGCGCCAAGAGGTGATCGGCCACGAGGAGCTGTTCCTCGACCTGCACTCGCGCCTGCCGAAGGAAATGATCTACGAGCGCGAGCTCCTGATCTGCCGGATGTAGCCCGGGCAGCTGCGGCTTGCGTCCGGACCAGCGGCCGCAAGCCTCCCCGCGCATGCCCAGTCCCGCGTCCCCGCCTCTGCCGGTGACCGTCGCGATTCCCACCTACAATCGCGCCGGCTGGCTGCGCCAGACCCTCGCGGGCCTCGTGGCGCAGGACTTCCCGGCCGGGGACTACGAAATCTTGGTCATCGACAACAATTCGCAGGACGAGACCGCGGCAGTTGTGGCGGAGTTCGCGGGGGCGAACCCGGCTCCCCGGCATCTCCGCGAACCGCGGCAGGGGCTGGATCACGCCCGCAACCGCGCCGTCGTCGAGGCGCGCGGGCAGGTGCTCCTGTTCGGGGA